>NZ_PJBM01000166.1:0-27544 GCF_002836075.1 Shewanella sp. GutDb-MelDb
AAATAAACGACATACGCATTTAATTGACGGGAGATTCAATTAAGAGTTCATGTGAAGTAAGTCGTAAACCAGGTTTCAAGAAAACGTATAGGAAATATTTTGAAAAGTGCATTCTCAACCAGCCTAGACTGGGATGCGATAAAAAACGAATATCAAAAAGATTTAAGAGTCAGAGTCGACAATATTTGGACAGCTGAACATGCCAATATGATTGGTCAAAGCTTGGCTAAAAAGACTCAATTTGGACATGCCTACACACAAGATGGCCGCGCGATTGAATCGTCAGAACAAACTTTAGCAAGTATGTCACTGGCCGAACGAAAACAGCTTTTTGGCAATATCTACAAAGATGCTTCTAAGGGAGTAGGATTCTGGTACGGTCGCCATATGGTCAACCCTTCAAGTCCAAAAATCCTAGTTGATGCTAAGGATTACTTAAACTCTGAAGCTGCTCTTGAGAAAATCCGCTATATTTCAGGTCGTTCGGATATAAAACTGGCCAGTGCTCAAGGCACCCGATATACAGCAGGTAATTTTCTCACTCGACACAACGACATATTAGAGCGAGAAGGGCGTATCCTCGCTTTTGTATTGAGCTTCACCCCTAAATGGCACCCTGATTGGGGCGGGCTACTACAGTTTTATCAGAATGACGGTACCCCGCGGGATGCATGGACACCAAAATTTAACTCGATGACTCTATTTGATGTTCGACACGTCCACGCTGTCACCTACCTACCACCATTTTCGCCAATACAACGCCTTTCAATTACAGGTTGGTTTCGAAGCTGTTAAGGCTAGCTATACTATAAAAGGCACTTTACTCAATAGGACTATTTAATGGCTAAATCAATGCTAATGCGATGGATATCTCTTACTTGTGGGCTATCGCTTGTTCTTATTCTTACGAGCGTTGATGCTACGGCTGCAACCCCTCCAGCAGGAGAGCATCATGGGCAAGTTGATATGATAGATGGTCAAGCTATGGCGTGGGAACAAACAAGCCAGCAATGGCTTACTATTGAAGTTTTTTGGCAAAACTGGGTCAACACTCGTGGTGGCCTCACTTGGAAAAGTAGCGAACAGTACCCAACCTATGAGCAAGTTAAAGAGCAAGATACCTTCCTAGTCGAATTAAATGGCGGCACTTGCATGATGGAGTTTTGGCACGGTCGCTGGCGCCGAGCAAACGATGTTCGCCGCTGGGACGATGCTTTTAATGACTACTCAGCCTGCCCTCGAGTGTTAGACTAGTTTTTGCCATCGGGAGTGAGCCCTGCAATTCGACCTCTACCGCCCACTGTTCACTGTAGAGGAGTCACTTTTGGTGAAAGCAAATAATGGTTATTCCCCCGGCAAAATAAATTACACAAAACAAGGCGCTGTAAAAGGTTCAGCTAGTATTTGATTTAACTTAGTTGTTTCTAACAAGCTCACACCTTAAGCCGAAACTTCTGACGCCGTTTCGATTGTCACGTAATATTTCTTACTACTAATACTTCGTTATTAATATCCGAGTTAACTTTCATCATGTCAGAAACTTCATTTGAACGGGCTAAGCGCTCATTTATTGCTGCAATATGGGCGACGCTAGCGAGCATATCCCTAGGGTTAGCCTTTAAAATTTGGCTAGCACAATGGGTCGCCAAAAGTGATCTTGCGCTCTACCACACCGTTGTCGACATTATCTCCTTATCCTTGATCCTTTTAAGTGGTTTTAGAAGCTCCATGGTCGTGAGTTTTTCCCAAACAAAAAACGCGCAGGATATTACCAATATTTTTCGCTACTCACTCATCTTAATGGTGCTGCTGACTTGGGGGGTAGTGCTGCCTTATATCAAACATCAGCTCAAGATTGATGTCGAATACGTACAGCTGGTGGGTATTATTCTCGGCATGGGTTTTAAAGTGTATTTCACCAATCAAATTGGTATGTATCGACTTTATCATATTGCCAATAAAGCGATTTGGATTGAACCATTAGTGCAGATACTGCTGTTCTTAGTGTGTTACTACGCCCTGCACCAAAGTGCGATATCCTCGCTGTTTTTCAGCCTAATGCTCTCTAGTATAGCCGTTGCCTGCTACATGTTTATTCAACGTCGCAAAGAGATTGCCACCACCCCTTTTGCCCCCGTCCAACTCGACCCAGAGATGCGTAATTTTGTAAAAAAAAGCATGCTGTCTTCTTTAGAGGTCGGTGCTAGCATTTTGATGATCTACATTACCGTTCTACTGACCGTGGGTTACTTTACAGTGGATGAACTCGGAGATTTTCAAGTCGTTGTTAGACCCTTGTTTGCTTATATGACACTGCTATTTATCTTTCCTGTTTATCGCTATATTCTACCTGAAATAGCGCAGTGTCTCCGTGAGGGGGAGTATGAACAGATAGCCAAAATGCGACGTTGGTTTTATAGCTTAGGCGTCACAATAAGCTGTTTGTTTTTACTGAGCATGATATTTTTCAGTGAAGAACTCGTCACGCTTATCTTCCCAGCCACTTACGCTTCTGCAGCGCCAGTATTGATGCATTTCTCACTGTTCTTTGGTTTTATGATGTTAAATGCCTTTCAGATAGCCTATATCAAAGCCCACGGCCACTTTATGCAGAGTTTGTCGATTCGTATCGCTGGAATCGTCACTTTGGTTGCTATGTTTTATATTTTACGGGTTTTCACTGATAACGTGGTCGCAGTTATCCTCGCGATGGGGTGTGGTTATGTGCTGATGTTTATCATTTCGAGTGTGATGGAATATCGCCTAGTCAAACAACATAAACTAGCCTCTAACTAGAGCGATAATCTATTCTATGTCACTAAGGCTTAAGCTGCTGACAGATCGTATCAATAAACCATTGATAACGACTGGGCAGCTGCCGCTGCTTCTTGGTCACCATATAAAGCTCTTCAGCAACGTCTGACAAGGTGTTCGCAACAAAAAGTGGCTCAGGGTATTCATCCACCACTATCTGCGGTAGAACGGTAAAACCTAAGCCTTTAGAGACGGGTAACAAAATTTGATTCAACTGATTGATATAACCCCGTTGCTTGAGTTTATTCATCCCTGAAAATTCATTGCCAAAATGGGCGCTCAATAGTTGCTCTGCATAATAATGGCCATCGGGATGATTGATAAAGCCTATCTTTTCCAATAAAGACAAGGTTACGTTAGCTCCGCTATAGCTTGGCGGTAACACTAAGCATAGTGCCTGTTTGCCTAAATATTGTTGTTTAAGCTCCAATGAAGATTGCTGTTGCGTCACAATACCAACGTCCACACTATTATCTAAAATACTATTAATAATGGCGCTGTTCGGCGCAGCCTCTAGGGAAACTTGAAGCTGTTCATGCTGTAATTGATATTGCACAAAACGAGGGTAAAAGTGCATGGCTAATGCGCCAGAGCAAGCAAAGCGGCAGATCCCACTATGAGGCTCATCGACTTGGAGTTGCTGCAGTAGACGCTCCTCCTCTGCAATTTTTCCTTTGGCATAAGCCAGTAATTGCAGGCCCGCATCCGTCAGTTCAAAACTTTTGCCCTTTCGGGTTAATAACAAAGTGCCAACTTGATTTTCAAGCTTATTAATATGCTGACTCACGCCAGGCTGAGTCATAAACAATTGTTCTGCAGTGCGAGTAAAATGGCCTACCTCGGCGAGTGTCACAAACGTTATTAACCATTGTTGATTCAGCATTAATACTCCCTTCTAATTTTAAGCTACCAATATGATAACAAGTAATTATTAAAATGCTAATTATTGATAACTCAGTCTAATTCTTATTGCTGACTATACTGAATGCACCGAAACAACAACTCGCTGACAAAGGTACTCAAATGACAAAAGCATATCCACGCACGTTTTCACATATTGGTATTTCCGATCCCGATATCGAGGCGCGGTAAATTTCTATACTGAAGTGCTTGGTTGGTATTTAATCATGGAGCCTACTGATGTCATTAAAGATGATAGCGCTATTGGTGAAATGTGTACTGACGTATTTGGGGCGGGCTGGGGTTCTTTTAAGATAGCGCATATGTCAACGGGTGACAGAATTGGGGTTGAGTTATTTCAATTCAAAAACCAAGAAAATCCTGAAAACAACTTCGAGTATTGGAAAACAGGTGTGTTCTATTTTTGCGTCCAAGATCCTGACGTTGAAGGCCTAGCAGAGAAGATTGTGGCTGCGGGAGGTAAAAAGCGTATGAAGGCACCTAGATACTATTACCCTAGTGAAAAACCATACCGTATGCTCTACATGGAAGATCCGTTCGGCAATATTCTCGAGATCTACAGCCACAGTTACGAGCTAGGCTCAGCAAATAGTATTTGGTTGGTTTCCTAGCCCACCAATTCCGGTTTAGGCTTAATATTTTCTGCTTCAATAAAGACTTGATTACGGCCATTATCTTTCGCTTTATAGAGTGCCATATCTGCAACTGCCGCAAACTTAATCATATCGTCATGTTCTGTAGGAATGATACTTGCTACCCCTACACTTACCGTCACATAAGGCCCTGTAAAAGAGCTGGCATGCGGAATATTGAGAACTTCGACATTGCTACAGCAACGTTGTGCTGGAGAGAAGCAATCACGAGTATCGGGTAATAGCACCACAAACTCCTCTCCGCCGTAACGAGCAACGACATCACTTGGACGATGCAATGCTTCAGCAATAGCTTGGGCAACTTCGATTAAACACTGATCGCCAGCAAGATGGCCATAGGAATCGTTGTAGCTCTTAAAGTTATCAATATCGATCATCAATAACGCCAATCGCGTTTTATTCTTTATGGCTAATTGCCACTCTCTTTGAAATGCCTCATCAAAAAAACGCCGATTACCAATTCGAGTCAAACTGTCAGTCATTGATAATGCTTCGAGCTTCTTCTTAGCAAGATTAAGATCTCGTGTACGCTCCTTTACTTGTATATCAATCATATGTGTATGACGCATGATAAAAAACACATAAATGGCTAAAGCTAGCGTCGCCGATATCCCAAAAGCACCGACTAAGTAAGGGAAAGCGGTGCGTCGTTCTGCAATATAACCTTCACTTGGCATTGCATGAATTTGCCATTGACGTCCACTAAAACGCATTAGTGGCCGTTGATAAACAATTTCACTGTTATTTTGGTGCAAATCAATCGACTCATTGTCGCGTAAATTACTGTATAACGCCTGATGCTTATCATTAGTGATATCTTCGAGCGTGTAGTCAATCCCTTGTACCCAGGTTCGCTTAATGGCGCTATCGAACATATCTGCAATACGAAAAACACCGCCAATAAAGCCTAACAATCGTTGTTGGCGTTTGATCAGTGTATTGGGCTCACCTTGGTAGATAGGGAGAAATATAAAGACACCAGTTTGATCATTTTCCTGCACCAGTTTGACCCCAGCAGAGGCCATTGATGTGCCTATATCCCGAGACTTATTGAGTAGTGTCATAAACTCACTTTCCGATCCAAAATCAAAGCCTAATGCAGTTTCATTACCCGCGAATGGCTCTAAATACAAAACAGGAAAATGCTGGGAGCGAGACGTGGCCGTCACCAAGTTTTGATCCATGGTTCTTTCGGTGAATTCAAAGTCTGGATAAAACGTATGTTGGCGAGTTTCCATTGCCAATCGGTCTAGCGCATCAACCCTTGGGATCCACTCTAACGCTTGAATATTGCGATGACGCATAAGGAAACTGGTAGCAACCTGCTTAAACTCTTCACGGCTTACGTTATCGGAGCTAATAAAAACCCCTTTTAGCGCATGCAGCACCTCAATATTAAGCATTATTTCTTGTTCTAAAACTCGCGCTTTATCGTCAATATCTTGAGTAAACTCCACTTCAATAGCGCGAGTTTCTTCAACATAAAGCCGTATGCCAATAGCGACGGAAATAACAATACTCACTAATGTAGTAAACAATAAAACGGACAAAGATAAGGTTTTCATAGCGCCCAATTTTCACTTTAAAAGGCCATGTTATTCATGGCTCTCTATATTATTTAACCTTTAAAAAATTAACCTATCCCCATGGCATATCGACGTATAGCCTCACTAAAGTGTCTTTATCCCAAGGTAAAATAGCCAGATAGTCGGGATCATTTTTATCTCGGTTATCAAAAGGATCAAGATTATATTCGGTATGTTCGACACTCAGTTTGATTAAGCTATCTTCAATCCAGCTATCAGAATGATAACTAAATACAGCCGAGTATTTATTCTCTAACCAGTCGCTGCCATCATTCCATGTTTGCGCGCCGGCATAAATATCAAATGACTCACCCAGCATAATTCGAGTGTCTGCCGCGACGGAGTAAGCGCCAGTTTTGTTCTGGAAGTCCTCTCGGTCATAGCCACGTTCTCTTGGCACATCATCATCTATTTCGAGCATATAATGACCACCAGCAAGCGTTAATCCTGCATAGATTTTGTCACTGTTATAGCGAGCAACAATACCAGGGAATAGCTTTGACTGTTTCTCAACTGAACTCACAGTATTACGCTTACCGTCGAGTGTGACCTGCCATTGCAGGTTCATGGTGGGAGAAAAACGATACAAGTTGCCCTCTACAGACCAAGCCGTTTCAAACCAAATGGGAATATGGTCTGGATCAAGCTTATCTTTATCGTCATCAATAAAGATATCTATATTGCCTTTCCAACTGATATTAGACTGAGTGATATGTTCTACAAAAAAGCCCGCATGCGCGCCTAATGTATGCGAATCAACTTGCTCGACAATAGTATTGTGACCGCCAAATGCGATACGCCAATCAGTACTCTCTGTAGACTCAGCAGTCGCAGGAATGCTCATTGCAGCGCTCATGACTGAACCTATAATTAAATATGATGGTATATTCAAATCCATTTCCCCCAACATGACGTTTAAGTTTTAAAGTTGAACCAATTGAAATTCAATCATAAAAACTAAATAATGACTAAAATTTAGCACAAATCATGCGCTTAATCTGTTTAATCTTAGCTCTGATGTCGCTGAAAAGCTTAAATTAATGGGAAAAAATGACGCGCTGACTCAAACCAATGTTAAACAGACCAAATTCAAGTAGTACACAAACGTCTATTAGTTCCATCAAAAGTAAAAAATAAACACTAATTAAATTCAGTTTGTGAAGCACTACAAACTTTAAAATGAAAAGTCACTTTTCTCATCGAAAGCACTATATAAGTCACACTCTAGTGCATGTCAGAAAGTAAAATTTAAGTCATAATTAAGCATATTGTTTTATTCTTAATAACTATAAATTAAAGTCGCGAAATCTTAATAGCTGTATTTTTCGTTACGATTACACCTTGTCTAAAAAGACAAAGGTCACTTTGAGGACATTAGCTTGATTAAACATATCGCTTTAGCATTAACACTTGTCGTTGCTCCAATGAGCAGCTTTGCGGCGCAATTCATTGAAGGTACGCACTTTACCCAAGTATCAGACAAAGCGCCTAGCAGTGAGCCTAAACTAACTGAGTTTTACTCTCTGTACTGCCACAACTGCTATAACATGGAAAAACAGTATTTAGGTGATATTAAAGCCAGCTTAGATAAATCTGTTAGCTTCGACAGCAAGCACGTCGATTTCATGAACAGTGATATTGGTACAGAAGTTATGCGTTCTTTAGCTGTGATTCAAGCCGTGGGTCAAAAAGATCAACTGACCAATGCAATGTTCGCAGCAATCCAAGGAAACGAAGGTGGTCACGACCATAGTGCTGAAGGCCACGAGCATGAGCAAAAGATCAATAACCGCGATGATATCAAGCAAGTCTTCGCACAGTTTGGTGTTGATGCCGCGCAGTACGACAAAGCCGCAGACAGCAAAGAAACCAATGCTAAACTCGCTTTATGGCGTGCACAGCAACAAGAATTTCAAATTCAAAGCGTTCCAGCATTCGTGGTTAACGACAAGTATGCCGTTAACATGAACTCGGTACGTACTTTAGGTGAACTTATCAACCTTATTAATTACCTAGCGGTAGAACATAAGTAAAATTGCATAAGTTTATTTAGATGATAAAAGGTGCTTAATGGCACCTTTTTTATTGCAACTGTTCACGACATTCCCGCTGAACTGGCTTTTATAAAGCGTTATAGGTATTGCGCTAACAATTGCTGCCAACGCACTAACATCTTTTCCCATGCCTGCTGCGTTGCTTGACGTTGCTCGCCATTGATACCGATTTGGTTGCCATTTTGGACGCGCGTAATCGCCTGCGTGATCCCCTCAACCGACAGCGATTCAATCACTTCATAGCCTTGTTGATGCTTACTCAGCTCTGCAATTTGATCGGCAAGCCCATCAATTTCAGGCAAAATAACATGCCGTCCTGCTGCAATTGATTCCATACACGTGAGCCCAAAAGGCTCCCAGCGCGAGGGGATAACAACCGCATCAGCTGTGTTTAAGAAAGCGGCCACGTCATCAACTTCCCCAACCAGGGTGACTTGAGGCATCGATTTAGCCAGTTGCAGTAACGACTCTCTATCCTCGCCATCTCCCGCTATCGCTAACGTCACCTCTTGCTCGCTAAAGTTCGCCATTGCTTGAATAAGCAGGTCAAAGCCTTTCTGTTTTGCTAATCGACCATAGGCTACAAGCCTCAATGGCGTATACGGCTTTACCCCCGTAAGTGCTATACAGTTAGCGAGCTCTTTTGCTTGTCCAACTCGCGCGACTTTTTTTTCGTTTAGCGCGCCAAACTCAACTAACCAATCAGCTTGCTGATCAGAAACAGTCAGCACCTTATCCATCAATCTGTAACCCAGCTTGAGCATCAGCTTAAAACGATAAGGATGACGCACACAGTGGCGCATAAACTCACGACAATAATGATGTTCTTGATACAGCAAAGGAGTCGACCTATTCGCCAGTTTTAGTATCACGAGGGCGGGGATTTTTCGCCAACTTATGGCTCCGTGAATAACAATGATATTAGCGTCATAGCGGGTCAGTTGCAGTTGTGACAGTTCGATATGCCGCAGCTGAAAATCAAAGTGCTGATTTAGCCTTGAGGCAGCAAGACTCTCTAGCGCCAAATTGACGCCACCGAGTTTTACATCATCGATAAGGTGGATAACCTTTGGTCGCAATAGCTTACCTTTATTTGTTCACCAATAAAGGTAAGTTAATTTAAAGCCCTCAAAGATAAAAGCTTTGTTTCACAATAAAACGTAGAAATGCTAATTACGAATAAAATCGAGCAGATGTAAACAGGCAAAAACAATATGTACGCCGATAAAACCAATAAAGCCTTTAGCACAAATAATGTGGTAACTGCGCCACAAAAGCGCATCACTTGAGCCTTGTGTGACAAACCATAAAACCCCCGTCACACCCACGGCCAAAAATATCAGTAAGCCTAAACCTTCAACAATACTAAACAGGCCGCGCCCACCCGCTATAGGTAACTTACCTTTTGTTAGTCCTTTAAAATCACTGATTAACTGAGAAAAATCTGCAACTAACCAGGGGAAATATTGACGCCACTTACCCTTTAAGCAGGTAGTGATTAAGAATGAAAGTGCAATAAAGGCGGCAAATAATCCAAGGTAGACATGGCTAAAATCCCATAAGCTCGCATTCGCCCTTAAGCTGCGGCCGATTAACACCCAGCCACTGGTTAATAGCAGATAAGCAACCGTAAAAATGATAACAATATGCTGCAGAGCGATGCACTTATCTAACAACCGTTGTAATTTTGATTTCGCCATGACGACCTCTGTTGATCCATTAAGTGGCTAACTCACCTTTGTCTCAACCGATAATTGATGGATCTTGTCAGCATAAGCATCGACTTTTAACCAATCGGTGTACTCAATGTTGGTATCTGCTGCCGTTGGCCCCTTGGTCATCCACATAATAAAACGGATAATGCTTCTGTCCACAATACCATAGCTTGGGTAGTTCAGATTACCACCAAACACTTCGGTAAGAGTGGGTGACCACGGCGACTTTTCCATAAATGCCTGCATATATGGATTGGTTGCTGCTGTATTTTTAAGTGGTTTTCTTGCGACTAAATTTACCGAGAAAAAGCTACTAGGTATTTGTTCAAGTGCACTTTGATTGGCTTCAATAAAATCATAAACTGTTGGATTATGTTTGCCATGACGAATACTGGCACCAATAACGACTTTATCGAATTCAGCTAAATCAATATTGTCGCTAATGCTAACGGCGTTAACTTGATGACCTAAAGCGATTAGCTTTTGTTCAAGATAAGCACAAATTTTGCGAGTCTGGCCATGTACGCTTGAATAAACCATAAGAATGTTACTCATCAGGCGGCCCCCTTTAGATAGAAATTCAATTGATTAATCATAGGGGATAATTGAATATTTTTACTTGAATCAGATCACGAGCTACAAAGCGATAATCTGCTTTAACTTTATCTAGCTCACAAAATTAAAAGGGAAATACATTAAGCCTGTATTTCCCTTTGGTTAGTCTGAGGATGCTATTAGAGAGACATCAAAAAATCAACAACTTGAGCACGTTCAGCCGCATTAAGTGCCATAAAGTCATCTGTACTTTGCTGTGCTTCTCCTCCATGCCACAAAATAGCTTCTTCAAGCGTCGCTGCACGGCCATCATGCAAGAAACCGGCTTGTGGGTTTACCGTTTTAGTCAACCCTATTCCCCACAATGGACGAGTGCGCCACTCACTGCCATCAGCAAGAAAATCAGGACGGCCATCAGCAAGACCTTCGCCCATATCATGCAAAAGCATATCGGTAAAAGGGTAAATAGTCTGACTCTTGTGACCTGCAATCATTTCTGCACCACCGATATCACCCGATGCTTTAGTGACAAAGCTTGGCGTATGACAACCGCTGCAATTTAATCGCTCAAACAGACGCGCGCCTTCGCGTACATCCGCATCGGCAACTCTGCGCCTAGCGGGGACAGCCAGCGTCTCTGCATAAAACACCACTGAATCACTAAACTCTGCGTCTGCCTCTGGTTCACCGTCTATTCCAGCACCAGTATCGACAAATCCGCTACGGGTTAAGTAATGGTCATGCAATGAAGTCCCCTTGATACTTTCATCGGGAAACAGTGGATTAGTAATACCAATGTCACCCCGTAATGCACCCAAAGACTGCACTCTGACACTTGGCGTATTTGCCTTCCAACCAAAGCGACCTAAAGAGACAGGATTACTGTCACCTGCTTGTGCTTTAACAGCATCAAATACATAGTTAGCACGCCCCGAGATACCATCATTATTGGCATCATCGCTATCGACTTTTGCCACAATATCGGCCTCTGGAATCGCTTCTAGCAAACCCAAACCAAATACAGGCATACCGTTACGCCATCCCATGAGTACGTCATCTTGCAGTAAGTTAGAGGTAACATTAGCACTTGATTTGGTTTCACCCGGCGCATCATATGGGTTTTCAACATCAAACAGTGGCTTTTTCAAGGTCACGCTACTGCCATCGCTGTAGGTAATGGCTTTTGTTTCATAAGACAGATACACATCAGCCTGGCCAATAAACTTATTTTGCTCCCAATCAGGGCGCGCTTTAAGTACGCCACGATGGAATAGCTGATCACCAAAGTCAGGAACCGCGATAGGAGCACAATAGTTATTAGCGGCAGTACCTTCTAGGCAAGGTTCATCTGGTGCTTTACTTATACGTAAAAAAATCCCAGCTTCAGAGCCGAGTTTAATCCGAGTTTTACCTGCTGCTATTTGGGGTGTTGAGTTGCGACCATCTCGTTGATGACAAGAGTTACAGTCGGCATTATTAAACACAGGTCCAAGGCCATCTAGCTCTGGATGTGCATCATTGGGAGCCGTCGTAAATGCGGTTTCAAAGCCAAGGTCGCCCTCTAAGTGTAACTCAAGTTCAGCTGCCGTAAGATTAGGGGAAGGAGTAGAAAAACCATGACCTGATTCGGAGGCATCAAAGGTGGTGGTATCACCACCACTGGCAGTAATATCAGTATAAGAAGGATAAACTTTCTCTTCAGGCGTGGGCGTAGTCTCATCACCGCTACCGCCACATGCCGATAAACTGAGTACACTTGCAATCACGAGTGCGTTTAGCTTTATGTTTAGCTTTATGTTCGTATTATTGATTTTATTATTTTTAATTATCATTTGCGTTACCACACACGTTTTATCTTAAATTAGTATTTTGATTCTGTTATTTAAGACACAACAAAAAACTAAGATAAATCACATGAAAAAGAAGGCACTGAGGAGTTACTCAATGCCTTTTCAACAGACTATATATTTACACTTTCCACGTTTTAAGCAGTGGCAGCACATCAGATTCTAGACTGGTTTGCAGCTTTGAAAGAGCATCAACAGCAGTTTGAATACGCTTGCGCCCTTCGACATCGGAGATCGCTTGACGGAAAGGCATTTTATTAGCACCTTCAATGGCTTGAATCGTCAAAATAGCGTTTGATATTTCAGTACCCACTCGTGCCGCCATGTCTTTATCAGCCGCAGCAACAAAATCCACAATACCTTGCTTATCTGCAGCACCAGCTAACTCACCTTGATAAACATTACGCACACCAATGATGTTATTACTAAAGTCTGTCAGTGAATTCCATGAGTATTGAGATTCAACTTTAGAGGTGTCAGCACTGCTTGTGTCAGCACCGAATGGGTCGGCAATTTTACCGTTTCCCACTTCATCAACAATGCCGATCATGCCTTTGATTAGCTCTTCAACAACACCCACATTTGAGCTGTAGAAAGTATTATCTTGAGTACCAGGAGTCTTAAGCAGTTCACCATAGGCTTTACCTGTACTAGCATCGTGACTTATTAGCCATGCATCATCCAATTTTTCAGTGTAATCACGGAATACAGCAGCAAGACCCATTAGGTAATCACGCTCATTAGCCGTTAAATCAGCGATCATTTTGGTGTTTGTGGTCACACCGTCACCGAATAATAGGTATTCCATCGTATGGAAACCTTGCACATCATCATTCCAACCTTTAATGGTTTCCGCATCAAAACCTGTTGTAGTAGACAATACCGATGTTAAATCAGTGGTATTTAGTGGCCAGCTGTCTAAATGTGGATCGATACCAAGTGAGTCAACAGGACCAAAAATATGAGATTCTCCCTGCTCCCAAGGTTGGCGAGCTGCTTTCCAAGCTTCTTGTACGGCAACTAGATTAGCTTGTGAAGGCGTTGCCACCAATGTTTGAGTTGATGCAAACAATGCAGCACCGCGAGCCGCCAGATCGGTATAACCAGCAACAATGACATCGTCAGTCAGGTTGGTTACCATCTCTGTTGCTGTAAATGAGAAAGTTTTATCAGCTTCTGGTGTTGGCGTGCTATCAGAGCCCGAACCGCCACATGCAGCAAGTGCAGAAATAAGTGCTATAGCAACCACTGAATGAGTAAAGTGTTTCATTAAAAACTCCATTTTTTTAACTTAATAAATTTAATTAATTGGGCTAATTGAATTAGCGAATAAATAGTTGATTATTTACAACGAAAATTGATAACCCACGCCAAGCGCAAAGAAATTGGTATCTGGAATAGAAGCAATAGCCACTTGCTGTACACCCGCTTCAGCCTTGATAACGATTTCAGGAATAGGAAAATAGTTAATACCCGCACTGATCCACGTGTTTTCATAACGCTTGGTGGCAATGCCTGTTTCAACTTCTTTCAATGGGTTTGAATAATCGATGTTGGCAAAGATCGTAATTGGGATCGGAGTGAAATGACCTAAATCGACACCCGCCTCAACGAAGAAAGCTTCAGACTCGCTACCGAGTTGCGCGAAGTTACCCGGTTTTAGACCTGGCGTGGTTTTGTTTGCTTGAGTAATAGCATCAGAATCGCTCAAGGTGCCGTTAAGGTATTGGCCACGTACAGTCCATGGGCCTTCGACAAATGCACCAGCGATTGAAAATATGCTGACAGTACCATCTGAACTCAACTTATTGGTTTTATGGCGATTACCACTGGTGTTGCCGTAGTAATATGAAACACCCACCGCAGAACCTGTTTTGAAGTTGCCGTAATCAAGACGAGCAACATAAGCCAGATCATCAGCATTTACATGTTCAAAACGCTTTTGGTGGCCCGATGCAGCCCAATCATAGGTCCGAAAATACTCAGAGTTTAATCCACTAACCACTTGTGCTTGATAGTGGAAATTAGCAACTTCACCAAAAATACCGATACCATTTTCATTCCATACCGCTGGCAACATTGCCGCTTCACTTTTATGGCGTTGCACTGTCAGGTATTGGCTAGGTTTATGGAGGGTGCTGCTAAGGCCAACGGGTAGATGGATATTACCGAACTTAACCCCAAACGCAGCGCTTGGGCGATATCGGATCTCGGCTTTTTCAATCATCACTTCGCCGCCAGCTTCAACTTCAGCTTCAAACTCACCGAATTCATCAAAACCATCGTATTCGAGTGAAGAACCGGTTCCACCATGCTCATACTCAATCTCAACTTCCATATCCCAGTCATCATTAAACTGATAGCCAAACTCAGTCACAATGCGTTCTAGGTCAAAACGTCCACGACGTTCAGGCGTTGTATCTTGGACGTTATCGTAATATTCATCACTGGTGTAAATCAGGCTGCCGTATGACTTAAATGAAAACTTGCTGAACTTACTATTAACCGACTCCGCTTTAACGGTCGCTATCGCTTCTTGTTGTTCTAACCGTTGTTGCTGGTGCTGTTCAGTTTGGGCTTGCTGTTGTTGTGCGAGCTCCTTTAACTGGACTTTAAGTTCAGTCAGTTCTGCTTCTTGCTTAGCAATCGCTGCGGCGAGTACTTCAGGATCTGTTGCTGACATTGCATTAGCGCTAAAGACAGTTGCTATCGTTGCAGCCAATATATTCAGCTTTACATGCTTAGACATGTTTTTCATAAAACAGCTCTCAGTTGATTCTTTGCTGGAAAGCCAGCATCCCTTAAATTCGCCGTCAAAATACTATGAATGAGAACGATTTGCATTATTCTTTACAATACAATTTACAATGAGCTTACATTGGACACTAAAAATCAACAGTTGCAACGCTTAAAAACGAGGCGATACATTATTTAAAATCAATGGGGGAAAAACCTATAGCGGAGTGTATAAACCAGATACTGCAGTAACCCATAAATCAGCATCAAGCGCTTTACAGCCAACTGGCCTGGGTGTTAGTGCTTTAATTGCTTATGCCAAATAAGGAAGTGGTTATCAAAAGGTAAAAAGCTGGAAGTAGCGCCAACAGAGTACGCGGTTAACGTGTTAATTTACGAAATATATTCCATTCTAATCAACAGCTAACATAACGATGATAATGTTGATATCACGCGAGTTCAACCCGCTTTATGCTACTTTTTTTCTAGGAGAGTTTTTGAATAGCCCACTGCACCTTAGTATTAATTGAGTATATACTGCTCGTCCTTTCGCCGGATCACATGGACCGTTTAAATGAAAAACAACCCGCAGAAGCTACTGCTTTGGATGACGTTTATCATGTCATTAGTCTTTGCTGTATGGCAGGTATTACTCAACAACTTTGTTATTGAACGCGCTCAATTCACTGGTGCTGAAATTGGTATATTGCAAAGCTTGAGAGAAGTTCCTGGGTTTCTTGCGTTTACCGCGATCTTTGTCTTACTACTGATAAAAGAGCAAGCGTTTGCATTATTGTCACTGGCACTACTGTGTATCGGTGTGGCTGTCACGGGTTTCTTTCCGCAAGTGCTCGGGCTTTATATCACCACCGTATTAATGTCGATTGGTTTTCACTATTTTGAAACCATCAATCAATCACTGACGCTGCAATGGGTTGAAAAGAAAAATACCGCCGAATTTTTAGGCAAAGCACTGGCATGGCGCAGTGCCGCTGCATTGATAGGTTACGGCAGTATTTGGCTAGTCATGAGCTGGCTAAAACTCGACTACCAATGGATGTACGCCATCATTGGTACTTTAGGGCTCATAATGGTGATAACCATTCGTCTATACTTTCCTACCTTTAAACAAGGAGAGGTACAGCACAAGAAAATAATCTTGCGAAAACGCTACTGGTTATACTATATGCTGACTTTTTTCTCAGGCGCGAGAAGACAGATATTCATGGTATTTGCGGGCTTTATGATGGTTGAAAAATTTGGCTATAGCATTAGTCAAATTACCTCACTCTTTTTAATTAACTATGTGGTTAATCTCTTTTTTGCCCCCGCGATTGGCCGATTTATTGCTCGAATTGGTGAACGAAATGCACTGACTATTGAGTATTTAGGGCTTATTGCAGTCTTTACCAGTTATGCAGTCGTTGAGCATGCAGAAGCCGCTGCCGCACTGTACGTGATTGACCACCTTTTGTTTGCGATGGCGATTGCCGTAAAAACCTATTTCCAGAAAATTGCCGATCCCAAAGATATCGCCGCTACCATGTCGGTAAGTTTCACCATTAACCACATTGCAGCCGTTATCATCCCTGTACTGCTAGGGCTATTGTGGTTAACCTCACCTTCATTGGTATTCTATATCGGCGCAGGCTTTGCGGTGTGTTCACTCATACTGGCCATGAATGTGCCTCGCCACCCTAAACAAGGTGAAGAGGTCGCGCTATTTGGCAAAATGCCACCACTTGTCAAAGCCGACAAATAGCTAGACAATTAACGCCCTGATTGGCATAAATTTTATAACAAAGAGGAATTAGGTTGATGGTTGAAACAGTTAAAGATACTAGAAATCACCCGCTGAAATCATCAGTCAGTGATAACGTAAAGTCAGCTGATGTTTCGGCCAGAAAAAAAGCCTTATTGCTTGGGCGCATGCTTGGGCTTGCCAGCGAAGATGATTACCGCCCCAGCAGCGCCTCCATTGCAGAGCGTTCTGCCTATAGAGCACAAAAACTCTCTAGCCAATATCAGTCAAATTTAGAAACAATTTATAAGATTGCGATAAGCCAAACCCCGTCAGATGTCACAGGTGTGGATCTCGACCCCGATTGGGCACATCAGTTTTTTCAGCTGGCTGAACAAATTCATAATCGTAAAATGCAGGAGTTATGGGGCAGAATTCTAGCCAGTGAAATCACCATTCCAGGTAACTTTAGTTTACGTACATTAGCCACTTTGAAGCAGCTTACCCATAAAGAGGCGCAGGTATTAGAAAAAGCCCTTGGGATGTCAGTGTTGGTCAACAATGAGAGTAAGTTAAAACTGGTTATTGGCTTTAAACACGCCAGTGGTTTAGGACACTTTTTTAAGAAATCGACTCAGACAAATATTGGTCTATCGCAGTTTGGCTTACCCTATTCCAATATCTTAACCTTGATTGAGGCTGGCATTTTACATCGCAGTGAATTGGAAACGGGATTATTGAGTAGTAAGAAGCCAATTAATTTCGCCCTAAGTAACATCAAGCTCAAACTGACCCCCAAAACCGGTCAACTCTTTTTCAATTATTACCGTTTTACCCCTGTGGGCGACGAGCTAGCACAGTTAATTCACTTTAATACTGACACCAATTATATTAAGGCATTAAAAGCGGTATTTGCGCAAGATTTCAGAATTGAGTAAACTTCAGCTAAGAAGAACACCTTACCTTAAAGGAGACACTGCCTCCATTAAGGTAAGAAAGTAAAATCAATGCTGCACTGTTTTTACTTTACGTTTGATCATACTCGGCAACCCTGCAGATATAATCGCGAGTAATTTAAGACCTAGATGATAAATTTTGTATATGGTTCGACTACGTTGTCGCTATAACCATTTGATTAAAATCATCTTCGCTAAAGCTGGCATTGGATTTTAAAACCTCAACTAACAACTCTTTGACCTTGCTACTATTTAACGCCTCAGTCAGTGCATCGTGGGTAAATTCAATTAGAGACAGCACTTCATCACCTTCTTTACCAATCACATCACCAATACTCAAAAGCAAATCACTGAGTTGTGATACGTTGGCATTACCCTCGTGGAAATCACAAAGGGCAATAAACTCTGATGAGTTAAAATCTTCATATTCTACAAACTCAATCTCATCTTTATCCCATAAGTTCCAATACATATCACCATTCCAATATTCCACTGATAGTGTCATAAAAGCGAATGCATCTTGACTTAGGTAATGTTTCAATTGAATGCTGCGTTGATTAATAAGCGTTATGAGTACGCTCTCGAAACGACCGATTAGCTCTTGTTTTTCAACCACAAAATAATACTCACTAACTATTTGAGCTTATACTCTACAAGTTATGAGTAAGAGTAACAAGTCATTAGACTATCACCAATTTTCACTATCTAGCCCCCACGTCTTCTTCAAATACCGAGCTCTATTATAGAGTACAGCTAGATCTCAACAATAAGCCACACACGCTTAGTCGTAAACGAATAGACATTAGTTAATTCACACTTTAGATATTGCAACAAGCCCCTAGCGGCTTGATGATTAAGTTCTTTACAGTAGGATGGCGGCAGAGCCGCCACTCGATTTCCTTAGCTGACTTTAAATAGTATTTTTTGGCTTTACTTTCCAATCTTTGGATTATCGTTGAGCAAAGCAAGGAGAGGCACTAACTTCAATCGAAGTCATCATTTGCGTTTCTCCATTAACAAAGTTCTTCTAATTGTATTGCAACGGGAGACCAGCTGGAAGTGGGCTCACTTTCGTGCCAGACACAAGGTCTGTATCTGCATCATTACAATGCAGCATTGGCTTTCTCCAGCCTCCTTTACCTGCACCACTATCGGCTATCTTCACAGATAACTTTCCCAACGGGAGAAAATAAATGGGGACAGGCATAGTTAATTACGTAAACTTCACACTTCCTACTAAGCTTTAGGTAAATAAGTAGGAGTTAGCTTCAGACCAAAATGGTTCCAATGACCTGCGGTCAGCGTATGTGCAGACGCAACTGAGACTCGCTGCAAGCACGTCCGTGTGAGCTCAACGAAAACATCCTTGTTTTCGAAGGCCTCAGCCGCATCTACACTGGGTTAGAAAGAATAATCATCTCGCATTTGTGTTCTTAATTTTAGGAACACAAATCACAAACTCTAAACAAACTCACAGAAAACACTCATTCCCCATCGAAGTTGCCGAAATACATTGAAGACTCCTTATAAACCAAAGTCCGTAATGCCCACACGGTCTTTCCCGTGCATCCATGCGCTTCAAGACATTCAGGCATCCTGCCTATCAGATGAGGGCATAGCTTTCGCTGGACAGGTCATTCCTTGGCATCTGACCTATATGGAAATGGGAAATGGGAAATGTCTTTATGATGTCGGGAACATCATTGACCATGCCACCACGACATTCGTAAATCCATTTACATCAGATGTCCCATCGGAAGCGTTAGGCTATTTCGAATAAGTACGAGGAAGACAACTTCGTCGGGGCGTCATGGTGGATGCAAGGAGGATGGGACGAGCAGTCCTTCTTGCTCGGGTGTGGGCGAAGCGCCACGCCCTTAGTCAAGCGCAGCTTTAAGCATCTAGACTAGACCTGCTAGCAAGCATTGGGGTAAAAGTGAGTTAGCTTCAGCCCAAAGTGGTTCCAATAACCTGCGGGAGACGCTGCCGCATCTACACTGGGTTAGAAAAACACAAACTCTAGGCATTTTAGTTAACATCGGCGTGATGTATATGGCAGGAGGCTGTGTTATTAATAGCTTCTGCCAGTAAACGTTTATTTCTTTTGCTGCTGGCCTTGATTGTACTTTGTCAGTAATACACCCGCCAGAATACATAAAACACCAGCCAGTTGAGAGAATTCTGCACCATGACTAATGGCATCCCAAAGCACTCCTGTCAGCAATTGTCCGCCGATAACCAGCAGTGCAGTCAGCGTCGCCCCTACCCTTGACAATACATAGCTGTTGAGAGCAACAAATAAAGCACCGATAACACCGCCAAGCCAGGCTGTCACGGGGGCTTCCATCACTATATTCACGGGTAGTGAAGATGTGCAATACACAATAATACTGAGAAAAACAAAACCGACGACATGATTCCAAAGAGAGGCATTAAAAGCACTGGTATCTTGCCCAAGTCTGCCATTAAGGATCCGACAGAAACTAATACAACAACCATTAAATAGCGCAAGAAAAACAACTATCAACATTGTCATTATTACCCCCTCCAGAACAGTGTCATCAGGCAGCCTACGCCCATCAACATCAATGACACACCGTCAATTAAATTTATTGACCGTTTAGCTAAACCGAACAAACCAAAGCTATCACTGACCACACCAAACAGCACTTGACCGACCATCATTAATGCAAGCGAGCTAGACAGCCCCAGTGGACTATTGACAGTGATAGCGGCCAAAATCACAGTCAAAGCCCCCGGTATCCCGCCTAAATAGGCCCAGAAGGGCGTTCCAGCTGTCGGCCGAATAGCCATTTTCCCTGCAACAAAGATGTTTACGAACATTAGAATGATAAAGGAAGTGATAGCACCAATGCCGTGAGCGACCCAAGCTGCTAGCAAGGGCGAACTATAAGATGCAAGCGTGCTATTAATGGCTATCATGCTGGCAAGTGTAATGCCTCCCGCAAGAGCCAGTGACAAATTAAATGGATGAGTTTTCATACTTTTCCTCATGGTTTTTATTGGAGCACAATATAATGAATTTCCTTTACGTTGATAATCCTCTATATTTTGAACTCTTTGTTTCTCTCAGGTAAACAATAAAATCATGGATACTTTTTCAACCATTCCCGTTTTCACGGCTGTCGTCGAACTGGGGAGTTTTTCAGAAGCAAGCCGCAAGCTAGGGATCAACAAGTCAGCGGTGAGTAAACGCATTAGTGCATTGGAGACACATCTTGGCGTAAAACTGATTCAGCGGACAACCCGAAAGCTAAGCCTGACGGAAGCAGGAGAACAATATTATAGCTATATCTACAAAGCTAAATATCTAGTGAATGAAGCCGAAGATGCAATTGCCAGTCTTCAGCACAGCCCTAAAGGTCACCTTAAAGTGAGTATACCTATGGTATTTGGACGGCTTCATATCGCCCCTTTACTCGGTGAGTTTATGCTTGATTTTCCGGATATAAAACTGACTTTATCAATGGATGACAGGCTGGTTGATCTCCTTGATGAGGGACTCGATATGGTCGTGAGGATTGGTGCCTTAGCAGACTCGAATCTGGTGGCTCGCAAGTTATCGCCCTGCCGCAGTGTGATCTGTGCTTCTCCTGGATATCTTGATAAATTTGGTAGGCCTGACACGTTAGCCGATCTTAAACAGCATAACTGTTTGTACTACTCTTATTTCAGGGCGGGTATAGAATGGACATTTGACGGTCCTGAAGGCCCTGTTCGAATCAAGCCAGAAGGCAACATTCAGGTCAATAGCAGCGAAGTGCTAAAACAACTGATGCTCGATGATGTCGGGATCTGCCAGATGCCGCTTTTCATTGTTGAAAAGGAACTCATCAGCGGTAAGTTGATGCCCATTTTAGAACAATATCATCTGCCGGAACACGGTGTTTACGCAGTGTACCCCCAACGAGCATTTATGCCTGCAAAGCTCAGGGTATTTATCGATTTTCTGGAGCGAAAATTGGCCCATAAAGATCAATCCTGGTGATTTTATACCGCCATGAAACGATAAGTAATGTTATTGGTATTGAGGTATATCGCCCGCAAAAAAGACGCTTTATGCCTATAAAGCGCCTGAATAAATCAATTCACAGACAAGCAGTAAACTTGGGACCATACTGAGTGGTCTTAGCCCTAATGACTTTATACCGCCGCGCGTAACTTAGCGCCATCAATCACTTGAATCGCGGTAAGATAATCTAATAGCGCGTTGACTTGCGCCGTTAGATCACCTTTGCTGGTATCAATGGTGAGCTCTGCTGCAGTAGGGGTTTCGTACGGCGCAGAGATGCCAGTGAACTCTTTTATCTCACCCGCCCGCGCTTTTTTATACAAGCCTTTAGGATCACGTGCTTCACAGACTTCAATCGGGGTCGAGACATGAACTTCAATAAAACGTCCCTCTTCAAACAAAGCACGTACACGCTCCCTCTCCTCTTTCGTTGGAGAGATAAAGGCAGATAACACCACTAAGCCCGCATCGACCATCAGCTTGGCAACTTCGCCCACACGGCGCAGGTTTTCGTCACGATCACTGGCGCTAAACCCTAAGTCGTTACAAAGTCCGTGTCGCACATTATCGCCGTCAAGCAAATAGGTGTGAAAGCCGGCATCAAACAGCGCACGCTCTAATGCGCCCGCTAAGGTTGATTTACCGGAGCCTGATAGGCCCGTAAACCAAAGTAATACCGGACTTTGTCCTTTCTGCTTTGCACGAGACTCTTGGTCAATACTATGTTGGTGCCAAACGATGTCAGACATAACCACTCCAAAAACAATAATCTAATAAATAAAAATGCGCCAAACTCACTCAATTCCAACGGTCGAGATAGTATTGCCACCTTAAAACGGGAAGAGCAACGGCACTAATATAATGACAATCGACGAGTACAACACCGACAAAGGCAATCCCACTCTTAAAAAATCAGTAAAACGGTAATTTCCCGCACTATGAACCATCAAATTTGTCTGGTAACCATAGGGCGAAATGAAACTGGCACTAGCACCAAATACCACCGCAAGAATAAACGGTCGGGTATCGACGCCATAGCTCATTGCAATAGCGTACGCGACAGGAAAAGCCAGCGCCGCAGCGGCATTATTGGTGATTAACTCCGTCAGTAATAACGTTAACAAATACACGCAAACAAAAGCTGCGAATACCCCAAAACCATTTAACGATCCCAAGATAAAATTAGCGATATCATTTGCAAGACCCGTCGACAGCATCAAATTAGCTAAACTCAACGCGCTACCCACAATCACCACCAGCTCAATCGGAAAGCGTCGCCTAAGCTCTGTTAAACTCACAGCGCCGATGGCAACGAAACTAATCAAGAGTAAAATTAAGCCTTTGACCAAAGGCAATGCGCCAACAACGCTGGCAAAAATGGTCAATGCAAAGCCGCCCAATACCCACTGGCTGCGTCTTTTATCTAAACGTACACTGAGATCGAGCCCACTCACTGCGGCGAAATCTGATGCCAATTTTGCGTTATGGCTAAAGCTATCCCCTGGAGTAATCAGTAATACATCACCCGCTTGTAACTCAATATCACCGAGGCCACCTTTTAACGGATGGTGCCCGCGTCGAATAGCCAGTACTGCACCGTCAAATCGCTCTCTAAACTTAGACGCTTTTAATGAGGTACCCACCAGTTGCGATGTGGGTGCCAGAACCGCCTCTATCAAGTTTTGCCCTTTGGCTTGTTGCTTACCAAACCATTCAAGCCCATCAAATTGATGTAACAGCTCCACCGATTCGACCGCACCGCCAAAGCGCAACACATCTTCACTTTGCAAGACAAGGTGCGGTGGTACGGGACAAATTCGAATCCCACTGCGCTCAAGCTCGACTAGATAGAGTTTTTTCAGTGCTCTTAAGCGATTATCTAACACGCTTTTACCAATCAACTGCGACTGTTTCGCCACTCTGGCTTCGAGCATGTAAGGCAAGCTTTCTTCCGTTCCGTCTTCACGTCTGTCGGGTAAAAAATCAGCGAGTAACACCAACAGACCCACACCTAGGGTCACAATAACCACACCAATGATAGAGAACTCAAAAAAGCCTAACGGCTCTAGGCCTGCGTTCTCAACAAAGGAGTTCACGATAAGGTTGGTTGATGTACCTATTAAGGTGAGAGTTCCACCCAGAATAGCCGCATAAGACAGTGGCAGTAAAAGCTTAGCCGGCGCATGAGACTGATTTCGTCTCACCACACCAATCAAGGACGACACCACCGCAGTATTATTGGTAAACGATGACAACAGTGCGGTCGAGAAGCCCAGCTTAGCGATCGTCGATGCCAAAGAACCTTCACCTACAACTTGACTCAGCTTACCAAGCAAAGAAGTTTTCTCTAGCGCGGCAGTCGCTAAAATAATCAGTACTAGAGTCACTAAGCTGGCATTGGTAAAACTCGCCAATGCCGTCTCTAACTCCACCATGCCTAAAAGATAGGTCGTTAATGCTGCCGTAAAAAACAGCGCTGCGGGTGTCCAAAGTCCTGCCATCAAAGCAACAACTAAGGCAAATAATATGCTCGACAACACCCACAATTCAGACACCACTACCCCTCTAGCTTACTAATATCAAGCGCTTGCCAATGAGGATACTGCTTGCGGATCAATGCATTTAACTCAAGTTCGAAATCAGTAAACGGGCTCGCTGATTTACTCGTCTTAGCGGTTGAAACAGCCATCACTGCGGCCACTGTCGCATTGGATAATCGATCGATTAAGATCATGCCGCCTGTGTCACGGATCAGCGTATACGGGTCGATAGCAATCGCTTCATTTAGCTCTAGCGTGACGCGAGCCATATCGTTTAAACCGATAATGTCGCTGTCTTTACGCTCTAGCGTATTGATATCGATTAGGTATTCGATATTTGTGATAGTCGCTTGTAGCTTCTTGCCCGCCACCTTTAGATCATAAAGCTGGCCAATTTGTAGCTGCTTTTCATCCATCCAAGCAATATCAGCACTGATCTGGTTTGCCAATGTTGGGGCGTTATCGACTTGCGATAATAGGTCACCACGAGAAATATCAATTTCATCTTCTAGCGTTAGCGTCACCGCTTGACCCGCGATCGCTTCACTCAAATCACCATCGAATGTAACGATACGTTCAACTTTACTGCGCTTACCTGATGGTAGGGCCACCAGCTCGTCGCCCACTTTAATAACACCTGATGATACCGTGCCAGAGAAGCCTCTAAAATCGAGATCGGGGCGCAATACATATTGCACTGGAAAACGTACCGGTAAGCTGTTTAATTCACGGCGGGTGTCTATGGTTTCCAATAGCTCCAGTAGCGTGCCATCTTTATACCAAGGCGTTTGTGTACTGCGATCGACCACGTTATCGCCTTTTAAAGCCGATAGTGGTACATAACGAATATCGATGTCACCTAGCTGCGCAGCAAACTCGGCAAAGTCAGCTTTGATGTCATTAAAGACTTTTTCGTCAAAGCCGAGCAAGTCCATTTTATTGATGGCTACCACAAAGTGACGTAGACCCAGCTGCGAGGCAATAAAAGCGTGACGGCGAGTCTGTGTTTGCACCCCATAACGCGCATCAACCAAAATGACGGCTAAGTCACAAGTAGAGGCACCCGTGGCCATATTACGGGTGTACTGCTCATGGCCCGGTGTATCGGCAATAATAAACTTACGTTTGTCGGTTGAAAAATAGCGGTAAGCAACATCAATGGTAATGCCTTGCTCACGCTCAGCTTGCAAGCCATCAACGAGTAATGCCAGGTCAATCTCATCACCGGTGGTGCCCATTTTGGCACTATCACTCTTTAAAGTTGCGAGTTGATCTTCATATATTTGGGCGCTGTCATGCAGTAAACGTCCTATCAGGGTACTTTTACCATCATCGACACTGCCGCACGTTAGAAAGCGCAACATGCCTTTATGTTGCTGCTGCGCTAAATATTCCTTCACCCCTAAATCTTCTAGCTCAGCGGCTAAGCGGGTGTTGTTATTGACTGCTTGGTTCATGATTAATTCCTTTGAAATCTGACAATGCTTAGCACTTACCGCGCCTAGAAGTAGCCTTGGCGCTTTTTAAGTTCCATCGATGCACTTTGATCTGAATCGATAAGTCGGCCCTCACGCTCACTAGAACGTGTTAGCAGCATCTCTTCGATGATCTTCTCAAGCGTGTCAGCTTCTGAATGCATCGCTCCCGTTAATGGGTAGCAACCTAGGGTTCTAAATCGCACTAATTCATTTTTAACCGTTTCACCCTCTTCTAAAGGCAGTCTGTCATCATCAACCATAATCATCATGCCATCACGCTCAACGACAGGACGCTTTTGGGCAAAATAAAGTGGTACCAATTTTATGTTTTCTTGGTAGATATATTGCCAAATATCTAGTTCCGTCCAGTTTGAAAGCGGGAATACTCGGATGCTTTCACCTTTATTGACGGCACCGTTATAGGTGCGCCACAGCTCTGGACGCTGGTTTTTAGGATCCCATGTGTGGTGCTTATCGCGGAATGAGTAGACTCGCTCTTTAGCACGAGACTTCTCTTCATCGCGGCGTGCACCACCAAAGGCGGCATCAAAACCATACTTGTTCAACGCTTGCTTAAGCCCTTGGGTTTTCATGATGTCGGTATGCTTAGCACTGCCATGCGTAAACGGACCAACCCCCATCGCGATACCGTCAGGATTTTTATGCACCAGCAATTCAAAGCCAAACTCCTTGGCCTGAGCATCACGAAATGCGATCATCTCTTTGAACTTCCAATCGGTATCCACATGCAGTAAAGGAAAAGGGATCTTCCCCGGATAGAAAGCCTTGCGTGCTAAATGCAGCATCACAGAGGAGTCTTTACCGATGGAATACATCATTACTGGGTTATCAAACTCTGCCGCAACTTCGCGAATAATCTGAATGCTCTCAGCTTCTAATTGTTGTAAATGGCTTAACTCTTTGGCGGCCATGCTAATTCTCCGTCTTCTTGAATCGATTGTGCTAAGCACATCTATTTAATTTGTGTTGTTAAGCTTGGCTTCGCGACTCTGCACACCTTGAGGCTTAAACCAATTCAGGCTATCAGCGAGTTCAACCACCTCACCTATCACCATCAATGCGGGCATCACTAATTCTGGATCTGCCGCTAATTGCTCAATATTGTCTAATGTGCCAATGAATGTTCGCTGTTCCTGAGTGGTCGCTTTGGAAACAATAGCAACAGGGGTATTAGGTGAACGTCCGGCATCAAGTAAACCCGCTTTAATAATGTTGGCGTTAAGGATCCCCATATACACTACTAAGGTATTATTCGGGTTGGCGTATCCTTGCCAGTCCATCGGCCGACTCGCTAATTGGCAATGACCGGTAATAAAGCTCACACCCTGGGCGTAATCTCGATGAGTCAACGGGATGCCTGCATATGCTGCGGTGCCGCTTGCTGCGGTGATCCCTGGTACGACTTCAAACTCGAGGCCAGACTCAACAATCGTTTGTAACTCTTCACCGCCCCGCCCAAAAATAAAAGGATCGCCGCCTTTAAGACGGACCACATTTTTACGAGTAAACGCCTTGGTGACCAGTAATTGATTAATTTCGCTTTGCGCCGCGCTATGCTTACCCGCACGCTTACCCACCGCGATTTTTTCAGCTTTACTTGGAATGAGGGCCATGATGTCCTGACTCACTAAAGCGTCGTACAGCACCACATCCGCTGATTGCAATACACGGTATGCTTTAACCGTTAGCAGATCCACATCACCAGGGCCGGCACCCACTAGCCACACCTTTCCTCCTGCGGCTTGACCCGGTAAAGATACAATCTCCATCACGCTACCTCACTCTAATTTGATGACCTGAATATAGCCGCCCTCTTATTCCATAATAAATAGAAAATTCAGATCACTTATAACTTTTAGTTATTAATAAAATAATTGTATTCACCAATACATTA
>NZ_PJBM01000167.1:0-26745 GCF_002836075.1 Shewanella sp. GutDb-MelDb
AAAGCCCGCAAAGGAATTAAAAATGAAAAAAGCAATCTTAGCAATCGCAATAGTTTCTCTATTCTCTGGTTCTGCAATGGCAGAAGCGGGTCGAACTTCTACTGGTGTCAACGGCGTGACTATCGATTTGGTTGGTGACTTCTACAACCCAAATGACACACAAATGCTGCAAGAGACTACACCCGTCATTAAATTTGACGGACTCACAGTTGAAGGTGGTAAGCAGGTCGTTAAAGGTTACGTTGAAGCATTTGGCACAAACGTACACAAGGACGATATTGCAGGTAAATTAGCTCAGTTAAACGATGAATACAATGAAGCTGAACTTAAAGGCATCATCGCGACAATGGATTTACTTAAAGCTGACTTCCCTGGGTTGTTGAACTACTACCAGGGTATCGGTGAAGCGACAGGCTACACACTTGAAGAGACATATTTAGCAGCATGGGCTTCTGATGGTTTGTTTGCGAAGATGGTACAAGATGTGGGTAAGCATATCTTAGCCGACCTTAAAGAAAGTACAGATAAAACACGTGGTTGTACTGCTATTGGTTGGGACAACGGTGTCATAGGTCAAAACCAAGATATGCCTATCTCGCTAGGTGGTCACGGTGCTATTTTGAAAAGTGCTGACTTGATTGTTCATGCTCCAGAACCTTTCTTTAACGCTATCGCTATGGGTCGTGGTTTATCGACTACAGCTAATACAGTTGATGCGTTCCACGCAAGTGCTCTTGAAGATGGTGTACCTATGAGTGGCTTAGCTATGGCTATGGCTAATAAGTTCGATGATGCTAACGTTGCGAAAGATACATTACAGGACATCCGTACTAACTCTGCAGTAGCTCTTGGTTTAAGCGACCTTAAAGGTAACGTTATGCACATTGAGAACCAACTAGGCAAGAACATTGTCCTTGATGGTACGCTGCGTGGTTACACGGTTCACACTAACCACCCAATAGGTCAAGAGCAGGCACTTGTTGATACTTACGCTAACGGCGATGCACAAGCGTTTGACTATGCAGTTAAGACGACACTATGGCGCAATGAACATGCAGAAGTTGCGGCCAAGTTTAGCCCGACTAAAGATGTTGCCGCATTGAAAGACTTGTTCTTACAAAAGCCTTTGCTTAAATCACCTTATGAAGGCAACGAGTTCGTAACCACTAACGCTATCATTCATGACTTGAATGAAGGTTGTACTTACGGAACAACCTGGATGCCTAGCATGCAAGAATACACTCAAGTGTGTTTTGATAAGTAATCGTATCGAGGGGCGTTTAGGAAACAACGCCCTAGCGGGGATCTCTTGATTAGGCATCATGCTAAATCGCCAAACTGCTGCTTAGCGTCTCCCAAGACGTACCCGCTGGCGTTTGTTGCTCGACGGTATAATAGACATAAAAAAGCCCACTCTAAGTGGGCTTCTAGTCTCAATTTAACGCTTAGTCTTCAAGCTGACTAAGATATTTAATCAACTCTGCGAGCGCTTCAGGTGACTGAGGTTGTGCTTTAATCAGGTACTGGCCATTAACGACTAATGACGGCACGCCACGAATTTCAGCTAATTGAGCTTGAGTGTCATAATTCATCAAGGCCAGTTTAGCATCAGCGGAATTCATCGCTGCGTCTATCTTTTTAGCATCTAAGCCTTGGCTAACAAAAAATGATTTTAATTGGTCAGGGCGTGTGAATGCGTCCCCTTTTTCATGAATACGGCTAAAGATACTGCCATGAACTTGTTTAGTGACACTGAATTTCTGCGCTAAATAATAGGCTTCTTGACTTAATATCCAACTCGTACGCCCAGCGCCAACAGGGGTTCTTTCAAATTGAATGTCATTTTCAAGCAAATGTGCCGTCTTTTCAAAAAGCGGGTCCTGTTTGTAGCAATGACCACAATTATAGGAAAAGAACTCTCTTATTACTGGCTTTTGTGCTTCAGGGATCCCACTGATTTTAACGTAATCGACACCTTCTACATATTCCTTGGCATGTGCGCTTTGTAACGGCAGTAACAAGGTGAAAAACGCCAATATTGCACTTCCTAAAAAGACTTTAAACTGCTTCATAACACTCCTTAAATATTTAACAGACAACCAGCATATCCATGGGATCACTGAACTGATATTCAAAATTGAGCTCTTTCATTAATCTATCGCTACTAATGATCTTTCCGCTACCGCTCTCTTTTATGAATTGTGGCGCAACTAAGCCCAAGTCTAAAGCCGCTTGTTGATAAAAAGACTGACGAGCGGGATGCTTCGGCGCGCAAACATTATATGCCCCGTTTGAGGTCGGCTCAAAAACTAATTTAGAGACCGCAAGTATGCAATCATTCAAATGAACGATGTTAACGGGTGCGTCGGGCTGAGACAGTTCAGTTTTACCAGCCAGAAAACGCCCAGGGTGACGTTCAGGCCCAACTAAACCCGCAAAACGAGCAATACAACTATGGCTTAGCGCTGAAAACATGGCTTCGGCTTGTAGCAGCTTGCCGCTAACCTCAGAATGAGCAACGGCATCTTTTTCAATCATCAGCTTTTCAAGTGAAGGGTAGACTCCGGTCGTACTGATAAAGATAATTTTTTGATAAGTGATATCGTGGATCAAGGTTTTTAATCTTGCCAGCTTAACTAAATAACCGTCAGGGTCTTTTCTTAAACTAGGCGGGATATTGACCACCAGACAATCGGTATTGAGCGCGACTTTTATGGCGCCTTGATTTTGATCTAGTTGTTCGTCGAGCGATAAGTCTAATGTAAACCCATTAATACCATGCTCAGTAAGCAAAGCGGCATTTTCAGCGTTGCGTTTACTACCATTAACCCTAATTCCTTGCGCAACCATTGCCTGTGCTAACGGCAGGCCAAACCAGCCACAGCCCACAATACAAACTGACTTTATCATCTTTATCCTTTATCTTTGCTTAAACTGATTCACAATGGGCTGAAGTAAAAACTAATATCAGCACTGGGGTCTAATTTTGTTAATGCTGTTTTACTTAACTCATCAATCTTTACGACCCGCTCAATCGATATATTCTCTTTAATCAAATATCGTAATGTTGTGTTCTCACCGTTTTCATCACATGCAAGCACGTGAGGTTGCTTCACTAAAGGGGTGGTGACCAGCACTTTTGCCACTTGAGCATTTGATAGCAACACTAATGTACCGGGAGGATAGATCCCAAGCACTTTGACCAGTGCCGAAATCAATGATGGTGCATGCTTACCCACTCTTTTTTTAAAAAGATAGCCTAATGCGACTTGCGGAGAACGCCCTTCTCCCCCCTTTAGTAAAAGCTCGAAATCATTTGCCAGTGCAACGATTTGTGTGCTTAATGCGATTGCAGACCCTTTCAGTCCGTCAGGGTAACCACTGCCATCTGCCCATTCATGGTGATGTAATACAATATCGAGCACCGCTTCAGGAAATAGATTTTGTTTGGTCATCATGTCATAGCCAAACTTAGGGTGCATCTTTAAAAAGTTAACTTCATGATCGGATAGATTCGACTTTTTCCGCCGGATCACATCAGGCACTTTAAGTTTCCCTAAATCATGAAACAATGCCCCCATCGCCATATCACGCAACTCAGAATTTGTGCAGTCCAGTAAATGCCCCAACATCATCGATAGTACAGCAACGGATACGCCATGCTCGGTTATCGCGCTGTCTTCACCACTATTGACTAATGCAAGGCACGGTATTGGAGTTTCCTTAATGTGATCCATCAGTGATTCAACTAACGTCGCTGCCGCTCGATAAGCCCCCTCTGGTTCAGCGTTCATTTTTGAAAACGCAGTGCGACATTCTACACCGCACTTTTGGAATCGTTGCTGGCTAATTCTTAATGATTTTCGTAGAGATGAAAGCTGCTCTTTTGCATAGTCTTCTGCAGACTGTTCTACCACAGTTGCTACCGGTTGTGCAGCTGTCGTAGTGATTAATTCTTTGCCTGCAATTAAGTACACATATGAGATATTCAAGCTTTTAATCAACTCTATCTGTGCTCCGGTTTCAATCTCAAATTGATTAAACACAAAAGGATGATTAGTCCATGACAATGGCAGTTTAATCGTTAAGCCAACGATCAACTGCGACAAAGGTAATTTAACGCCTTTGGACATTACTGATTACTCCAGTGAAATGCACTCAATCTACAAAGCGCCTCACTTTTGAAATAGGAGATTGTGACCAATGACTTTAGCTTGAGTTGAAGTGACGCTAAAGCATTGGAATATCGATCTTACTCATATTTCGATAATAATAGCTTTCTGGTGTGAATAACAGTTAGTAAGTCAATTTTATGACGGTTACGATTAATAAACACTGATAAGATTGTCGACCTTGATATGAGATCAAACATCGTCTCAGTGCATTGCAAATACTGACATAGCTAAAAACAGAAGCGAGTCTCACAATGACATTTAGACTAACCATCCTAGCATCTGCCATTCTAACGTCGGCCAACGAGCCTCTAACAGGGTGATGTTTTCCGGGTATTTAACCATGACGAATGAACACTTTAGCCATTAGTTATAACTTATAGCGTAATCATCCCTTACTGATCCAACAATACCGATAATGGATATTGTATGCAATCATGAATTATTGTACTCTATTTCTGCTCTTTGGCGTTGATAGCCCCGACTATTACTTTCAAAGGCAAACTGTCAATTGTCCTTTTATTAAGGCGAGTCTTAATCGAGTGCTGCTTATGGCTTAACTAAAGAAGGTTTTATGTTCATATCCCTGAGTCATAATATCGAATGCTGTCGATATTGCAGATTCTTTTGGCGCTGTATTTATACAGCGTCTTTTTTTGCCTATTATTCCAGAAATTGCATTAAATACCGACAGGTTGAAATCATTCAGCGCTACAGCCTGTCCACGAAGGCTGTTATCAAACAAGATTGTCGCCACCTGCAATAGGGTGCTAAACATTTTCGCAGCCCGGGAAGATAAAGCATGATAAGTGCGATTCTATAAGGCCGCTATCCATAGCCGTGTGATTAGCGACGTAACCAAATATAAAGTCACAGGCTACTCATTCGGTGCTTTCCAATCAGAAAAATAATGTGTCAATCGCTTCGAATTAAACAAATATAACGTGCTCCAAAACAGAAAAAGCGCATCTAATCCCACATTCCAGCTATAAACATAGTACGAATGTAATATCCGTTGCACCAGTAAGCTGGCATCTATACACAATAAAGCCAGTAACACCCACTTCATGTAAGGAAATAGAGGCTGTACCCACTGAGGAGTACGTTTTCTTTCCGCAATAATGACCGCGTAGACCACTAAGGCACCCGCCCCCGCCATTAATGCCATCAAGAAATCGGACTTTTGTGGATAAATTAACGCCACCAAGCCAGCCCTATCGCTCGCTTGTGTTAAAGATGCCACTAATATGCACCAACCCCGTGCCAGAAACACCAATATCAGGTAAAGCATCAGCGGGGGCTTAATATGGCCTTTATCGTCAAGCCAAGTAATATTGCTGAAATTCAAATCATCTCCTTTGAGTCAAAATCCGTCGTCGAGACTAAAGCCATTGCCATTGCAAAAGTCACCATCAACAGGATAGATATGGTGCCAGACTTATCAATTTCAATGATTGAGTTTTATGACACAAAAAAGCTCCTTAAAAAGGAGCTTTTATTGACCATGATAACTTTTAAGACAAGATGACAATCAATGCATCTTCATCAATCACTTTTACGCCAAGCTCTTGCGCTTTGGTTAACTTAGAGCCCGCTGCGGCGCCGGCAACCAAACAATCTGTATTCTTCGATACACTGCCTGCGACTTTTGCACCTAACGCTTGAAGCTGTGCCTTCGCATCATTGCGGTTAAGCTGCGTTAAGGTACCTGTTAATACCCATGTTTGCCCTTTCAGCGATAAGTTCTCGTCAGCAACATCTTCAATCACTGGCCAAGATACGCCCGCTTCGATGAGTTTATCAATAACCTCTAGGTTATGCGGCTGTGCAAAAAAGTGCTCAAGATGTGCTGCGACAATGGTGCCAACATCATCGACTTTAACAAATTCCTCTGCATTCGAGGCCTTAAGCGCAGCCAATGTTTTAAAGTAGGCGGCAAGGTTTGCTGCCGTCGCTTCGCCCACCTCGCGGATCCCTAATGCATATAAAAAACGGGAAAAGGTGGTCTCTTTTGCCACACTGATGGCAGCTACAAGCTTAGTCGCAGACTTCATCCCCATGCGCTCAAGCATCGTCATCGCTGATGCTGTCAGCCTAAACAGATCGGCAGGACTTTCGACTAGCTCCTTATCAATTAGCTGCTCAACCACTTTATCGCCCATACCGTCAATATCGAGCGCTTTTCGAGAGGCAAAATGTTTAATGGCTTCTTTACGCTGTGCTTCACAGAACAGTCCACCAGTGCAACGTGCTGTCGCCTCACCTTCAATACGCTCCACTAGGCTTTGACACACTGGGCATTGCGTGGGAAATTCGATAGCTTCAGCGTTTTCAGGGCGTTTTTCAGCCACCACTGCAACGATTTGTGGGATTACATCACCCGCGCGACGGATAATAATCGTGTCGCACACTTTAACCCCAAGACGAGCGATTTCATCCGCATTATGCAATGTGGCATTTGAGACGGTCACGCCACCGACAAATACCGGTTTAAGACGTGCAACTGGCGTCACAGCCCCGGTACGACCGACTTGGAAATCAACGCCCTCTAACAGCGTCATCTCTTCTTGTGCCGGAAACTTAAACGCGGTAGCCCAACGAGGGGCTTTAGCCACAAAGCCAAGGCTCAACTGATGCGCGATTTGATTAACTTTAATCACCACACCGTCAATTTCAAACGCTAAGCCACTGCGACGCAGTTGAATATCATTGTAATATTCCATCACCTCGGCAATCGAGTCGCAGACGTTAACTTCTTGACTGACTGGCACGCCCCAAGAGCGTAATTGTTCAAGTTGGCCATAATGACTGTCGGCAAGCTCCCACGTTTCAGGCTCAACCACCCCTAACGCATAAGCATAAAAACCTAAGGCACGACTGGCTGTAATTTTACTGTCTAACTGACGCAAACTCCCTGCAGCCGCATTACGAGGGTTAACAAACAGCTTGTCACCTTTAGCTAATGCGCGTTTGTTAAGTGCATCAAATGCTTGGTGCGGCATAATCACTTCACCACGAACTTCAACCAGTGGAGGAAATTTATCACCACGTAGCGTTAATGGTATCGACTTTATAGTACGTACATTCTCAGTGATATTTTCGCCAGTTTGGCCATCGCCACGGGTGGCTGCACGCTCAAATACGCCATCACGATAAACAATACTCACCGCTAAACCGTCGAGTTTAGGCTCGCAACAATAACTAAGGTCCGTACCCACTTTATCGGCAATTCTGGAATGAAATGCGCTAAATTCAGCTTCATCAAACACATTATCTAAACTCAGCATCGGCTTTAAGTGAGTTATTTGATCAAACTTCGCCAACGCCTCACCGCCAACACGTTGTGTGGGAGAGGCTGCACTCGCTAATTCAGGGTATTGGATCTCAAGTTCGTTAAGGCGTCTAAGTAATCTATCGTATTCAGCATCTGGAATAGTAGGATTATCATCTACATAGTAATGGTAATTGTGCTGATTAAGTTGGCTAGTCAGTGCTGCGATTTCTAGTTCAATAGCTTGCATTTATTTTGTCCACATAATAACAAAGGCCGCCGAAGCGACCTTTTAAAAACCGGTTTAACTAATAAGTTGGCTCTGCGTTAAACCTGCGCTCTAATTCGTTGAATATAATTCTGTTTCGTACTATCGAGCCACGTATCGCGGCCACCATCAAGTACAATGCCGCTGAGATCATCTGCAATTTGATGAGCTGAGTTAAGCATAATAGAGAAGTTTCTCAGTGCGTCGCCGTGACAAGGTAATGTCATAAACAACACTACGCCTTGGGTCGAGAACTGCTCCATGCTATCGGGGTCAAATACACCAGGCTTAACCATGTTAGCCATTGAAAATAACACTTTCCCGGTCCCAGCATTGTCTTCATGGCGATGGAATATATTCATCTCACCAAATTTAAAGTTCAATGTCAGTAAGCAAGGTAATAATTCTGCACCGTTAAGCTCTTCACCCTCTTTAGCCACCACATGTAATACCAACACATCTTGTGGTTCACCTAAAGGTTGCTCTTGCTCTACCTCGTCTGCAACAAAACTTTCTTGGGCCGCTTCAGTGCTTAATATTGATTCGTCAGCACCAAATAATGACGGTTGAATCGGTGTGTCTTCCGTAAGCACGTCAGGTTCAGCTTCTGATAGAGAAGGCTCTACTCGAGTCGTTTTTGCTGCGCGAGCGGCTTTTTGAGTTGGCGCTTCAGTTAAACTAAATGCGGTATCAACATTGGATTCAAATACAGTGTCGACATTAGCCGTTGCGCCCGCTTCTGCCATTAATGGCTCAATGCTCTGCTCAGTGACCGTTGATTCATCACTTTGCGCCTTGATGATCCTCACTTCGCCGATACCATCGTTATCGAAACCTTGAGAATCTCTACGCTCTCGATTGATATCGGTCATAGGGCTTTGTTTGAACCCTTTAGGTTGTTGCTTTCTTATAGACCAAAAACCATGCACAAGTACGGCAATAATCGCTATCGCCCCTAAAAGAAGCAATACCAGTTGCAAATTTTCCATTGGTTACCCTGTAATTCCTATGTTCATCCAGCGTCGGCTAACGCCACCGCTTCATCGATATCTACCGCCACAATGCGCGAAACGCCGGGCTCATGCATAGTCACACCGATAAGTTGATCGGCCAATTCCATGGTGATCTTGTTATGACTAATATATATAAATTGTACGCTTTGGGACATCTCTTTTACTAAACGACAGAATCGTTCAACATTGGCATCATCCAAAGGTGCATCAACTTCGTCCAACATACAAAAAGGTGCTGGATTCAATCTGAAAATAGCAAAAACTAATGATAAAGCCGTTAACGCTTTTTCTCCACCAGAAAGAAGATGGATTGTACTATTCTTTTTACCCGGTGGCCGAGCCATAATCGTGACGCCGGTTTCCAGAAGATCGTCACCCGTTAACGCTAAATAGGCACTTCCACCCCCAAATACTTTTGGAAATAAAATGCCTAAATCTTTATTCACTTTCTCAAAAGTATCTTTAAATTTACTTTTGGTTTCGGTATCAATTTTCCGAATCGCTTCTTCCAAGCTACTCAATGCGGAATTTAAGTCTTCATCTTGGCTATCTAAATAGCTTTTACGCTCGTTTTGTTGATCAAACTCTTCAATAGCGGCGAGGTTTATCGCCCCTAAGTGCACTATTCGAGCTCGTAAACGTTCTAACTCTTTTTGACGCCATAAAGTGGTACGATTCGCATCGAGTTTTAACAAAACCTGCTCAACATCGATACCCTGCTCATTTATTAGGCTGAACTGGCTGTCGATTTGCCCTTTTAAACCTTCACGACGTAACTTTAACGTGCTCATGTTCTGAGTCAAGTCTTCAATCTTTACAAGCTGTTGTTTTTTATTCGCTCCAGCGCTATCGCACCGTTCTTGAAGGCCTGCCTGTTGCTGTCTAATACCACTCAATGCTTGCTGTTTCACTTGTTGAACTTCCAATGCTTGCGCTAACTGCGTTTTTATTGGAAGTGTATTATGATTGGCGCTACCACTCTCTTTATCACCCAGTTGCGCTAGCACTTGCTTTTCGTTGTGCTCAAGCTCTTCAAGTCGTTGCTGCTGGTGATTAACCTTTTGCCCTATTAAAGCGAGTTGAGTCTGGGTAGTTTGTTCAGTTTTAAGTCGCGTTTTAAGTGACTGCTCAGAGCTGCTTAGCAAGGCTTTAAGTTTATTGAGCAACGTAGATGCCGCGAGTTTGTCGGTTTCAGCGGTCTGCTTTCTTTTTTGAGCTTGCTCAAAAGTATGTTGTAACGCTAGGGCATCCTGTTGTAACTGCATTTTCTGAGTCGATAGCTGTTGCTGCTCTTGACTGGTTTCTGTCAGCTCTTGCAGTAACTGTTTGTGCCGCTCATCAGTGTCATTTATAGCATGTTGCATCGCTTTCACTTGCGACTGCAATCCCGCTAGAATCACTTTTTGCGCTTGGATCTGTTGATGTTTTTGCTGCTGAACTGTGACTAATGGTTCTAGCTCTTGCGCTTGCTTAGACAGTGCTTGTGTCAACGAGCTTAAGTTGTTTTCGGTATTGTCTACGGCTTCGATAAGTGCGCTGTATTCATTCTTAAGTTGCACTAACGAGCTTGACTCCGCCGTTTTTTCAACGATAAAGTCAGCCCCAACAAGATAACCGTCGGCGGTAGCAAACATCTCATGTTCAGCGAGTACCGTGCGTTGCTGTATGGCTTCATCTTTAGTTTCTAGCCATTTAACCTGGCTTAACCATGGTTGTAAATTCACCGGCGTATTAATCACATGGTTAGTCATTGGGTTAGCGTTAAACCCAGTGGTTATTTCAGTAACATCGTCGAGGAGTACAGGAGAGTTAAGCACATTGGACAGTAATAAATCGACCGAGCGCTCCCAACCAGGAGTCACCTCAATAACTTGCCATAGCTGAGTGCAGGCAATGTCATTTTCGTTAGGCAGTAACTGCGAAACTACGGACAAACGCCCTTTTTCATCGGCTAATTTGACTTTAACGGATTCAAGTTCAATTTTAAGCGCATCGCTTGCGCTTTGACGAGTTTCAATATTGAAACTCAGCTCGTCATAAACCTCTTGTTCACCTTCGGTCTCTGTCATTAGCGTATCGCACTGACTCGTTAACGCGTTAGCCTTAAGCTCAGCAAGCTTTTCGTTGAGCTGTTGCGCTTTTTCCGTCAGCCTAGCGACGAGCTTTTGCTTTTGAGCAAACTCATTGACACTGTGATTAAGTTTACTTCGATTCATCTCAACGGCTAAATGCGCTTTAGCCTCTGTACTACTGTCTAACTGAAACTGCTCTGAAAGCTCACTATTGCGTTGAGTAGCTTGTACTAATTGAGCTGATTCGTTGGCAACTTGATGTTGCAAACCTTCCATTTCTGGCTGAGATTGTTGCTGTTGTTCTTTAAGCTGAGTCTGGGTTTGACTGTCGCTATGGAGTCCGGTTTGATGTAACTCTACTTGCTTTGTGATCTCTCGCAGTCGTTGATTTAAACTGTCATTTTGCTGCTCACGATGTTTCATCGATTGCTCAAGCTTGGCAATATGTGTTTTGGACAAGTAAAAGGCTTCAACTTGCTCATGCTCGCGGCTGTCCAACTCACTTAATTGCAAGCTTAACTCAGTCAAACTCAATTCAAGCGTCTGTTTCTCTGCTAATAGACTGGCTTGCTGCACTTCCAACTTACCAATCTGAAGGTTAAAACCCTCTATTTGCTGATTAAGCTCATGGTAACGAGATACCACCAGCTCAGATTCGCATTGACGTTCAGATTGCTTTAACTCTCTATATTGCTTCGCCGTTTGAGCTTGCTCAGCGAGCCTCTCTAATTGCTTACCCAGTTCAGAGCGAATATCGCCCAGCCGTGATAGGTTTTCTCGAGTATGTCGGATCCGGTTTTCAGTTTCACGTCGACGCTCTTTATAGCGAGAGATCCCCGCAGCTTCTTCAATGAATACCCTAAGCTCTTGCGGCTTGGACTCAATTAGACGAGAAATCGTTCCCTGCTCGATAATGGCGTAACTTCGAGGGCCAAGCCCGGTCCCCATAAAGAGATCGGTAATATCTTTACGACGACACTTTTGATTATTTAGAAAATAATTAGAGTCGCCATCTCGGCTCACTTGCCTTTTTATCGCTATCTCTTGATAACTGGCATATTCCCCAGCAAGTCGATTATCTTGATTATCAAATAATAGCTCTACACTGGCGACTGATACTGGTCTTCTCGCTGTTGAACCGTTAAAAATAACGTCAACCATAGAGTCGCCACGAAGATGTTTAGCTGAGCTTTCACCCAGCACCCAGCGCACAGCGTCAATAATATTTGATTTTCCACAACCATTTGGACCAATAATGGCGCTCAAAGGGTTTGGTAAGGGAATTTTGGTTGGATCGACGAATGACTTGAATCCGGCAAGTTTTATCTGTTTAAGTCTCATGATGCCGTTTTGGTCACTTCCACGCTAATTTATTTAGCGACTAAGTTTGATGGGGTTATTCCGATGCTAACTTTACCAAAGCTAACAGCATTTTGTAACGTTTTTTATCAGTGATTAACGGCTTTTCACTTGCGGATAAAATCCGACTGACTCACAATCGTGCTAATGCGCAATTTTAGCTAAAAAGAATTCTATGAATAAAACCAATCCAGTAACAAAAAAAAGCGGTGTTAATTACTTCTTAGAAGGCTTTAGTTTAATTAAACGACCCGGACTAAGGCGCTTTGTGTTTATCCCGCTTGCTATCAACTTAGTGATCTTTGCAGGCTTGATCTATTTTGCTTTCGGGCAATTGGAGCAAGTATTCGCTTGGCTAACGGGCCAACTCCCTGAATACTTAACGTGGTTGAATTTTCTTTTATGGCCACTAGCAGTGCTGACATTATTAGTGGTGTTGTCTTTTGTGTTTAGCTCAGTGATGAACTGGCTAGCGGCTCCGTTTAACGGTTTGCTGGCGGAAAAGGTAGAACAGCTCTTAACGGGCAAGCCGCTCAATACTGGGGGGGGAATCGATTTAATCAAAGATTTACCGCGGATTTTTGGTCGAGAATGGATAAAACTTAAATATTATCTGCCGCGCGCCATTGTTTTTTTGCTACTGTTTTTACTGCCTTTTGTCGGTCAAACAGTCGCGCCCGTTTTATGGTTTCTCTTTAGTGCATGGATGATGGCAATTCAATACTGTGACTATCCTTTTGATAACCATAAAGTGCCTTTCCCTGAGATGAAATTTGCCCTTAATCAAACAAAAGGCACTAGCTTCAGCTTTGGTGCTGCAGTCACTCTGTTTTCGATGATCCCAATCCTCAACTTCGTTGTGATGCCAGTAGCGATTTGTGGTGCTACTTCAATGTGGGTTGATAAATATCGTGAAGCATACAAAAACAGCGCTATTGCACCAGAGTAACTCGCTGTAAATACCCGATTAACGCCGTTAAACCAGGTTGATTCATGGCTTAACGGTTGTTTACTCTAATGTTAGCAACTGCCTACCCTCAGACAACATTTGTAACAAATAGCCTACCTTTTTAACACGCACTTCCTTTACAATTCACCCACCTAAACGCCTAGCTTTCAATAATAAAAACAAATGAATAAAGCCACTATTTTCGCGACGTCACTGCTTGTCGCTATTTCGACCTGCTCCTTGAAGGCAAACGCCGGACAAGAAAGTCAATTCAATATTCAAATTCCATCGCTCACAGGTAACATTGAGGTAGATGGTGAATTTAATGAGCCACAGTGGAAAAATGCTGTGTCGACTCAAATAACAATCGAAACCAGCCCTGGGGAAAACATTACCGCCCCCGTAAAAACGGAGGTTAAGCTCTACTCAACCGATACCAGCCTATTTCTAGCATTTACTGCCTATGACTCCAACCCCTCTCAGATCAGAGCCAATCTGAGTGATCGTGACAATGTTTGGGGTGATGATTTAGTCGGTATAAAGCTCGATACTTTTAATGATGCTCGATTGGCTTATCAGTTCTTTGTTAACGCCTACGGTGTGCAAATCGACTCGATTGAGAATGAACTCACCGGAGATGAAAGTGATGCTTGGGATGGCATTTGGTATTCTGCTGCAACACGAACAGCAACCGGCTACCAAGTTGAAATTGAACTGCCCTTTAGAGTTCTCAATTTTGATAATACCGACCAGAAAAAGTGGGGCATCGAACTGGTTAGATTTTACCCACGAAATGAGCAGCATCGAATATCAAGCCACAAAATTGACCGAAACAACAGTTGTCAGCTGTGTCAATTTGGGGTGATGAGCGGCATGACGAATCTAGAGCAAGGCAACGATTTACAGATCACTCCATCCGTCGTTTTTAATCGAAATAGCCAGCGTCCACATGCATTAAATAGTGATTGGGACAGTGAAAACAACGTTGAACCTAGTCTAGATATTCGCTGGGGGATCACCCCAAGTACCTTATTAAGTGCAACCATAAACCCTGATTTTTCCCAAGTAGAAGCAGATGCTGGTCAGCTCGATATTAACAGCACTTTTGCACTATTTTATCCAGAGAAGCGTGCCTTTTTCCTCGATAATAAAGATTACTTTGATACGCAATTAAACCTGCTGCATACCCGCAATATTGTCTCCCCCGATTATGGACTCAAACTCACGAGTAGAGTCGGTGACCATACCTTTGCCACACTGGCGACCAACGACAGCACCACTAATTTTCTGGTACCAGGCAACTTAAGCTCTGATATCGCCACTATTGATGAAAAAAGTCAGAACTTTGCTGGCCGTTACCGTTATGACGTCGGTAAGGAGCTGTCAATGGGCGCCTTGGTCACTGCCAAAACCAGTGATAACTATCATAACTATGTCACCAGTGTTGACGTTAAGTACCAGCCCACAGATCAAGATACATTTACCGGACAATATGTAGTTTCTGATACTCAGTATCCACTGGGGTTGTCACAAACCTTATGCAGTAACAGCGACTGTTTACCGGAGACCGATTGTGATTTAAATGACTGCGGTATTAATGAGCGAGTTTTGCGCACAAATAGTGCCGATGCCATTAATGGTGATATGTATTTAGCAAAGTATGAGCATGAAACCCGCAATTGGAACACTGTAGCGCAGTATCAGTCAGTGGCTGAGGACTTTAGAGCTGACTTAGGCTTTATTGAAAAAGTCGATTTTAGTAAATTAGTCATTGGGGGGGGCTACACCTGGTATCCACAAGACAGCAGCTTCAACAAAATTAGACTCAGTGGAGATTGGGACATTAGCCATAATCAAGCGGGTGAGAAACTAGAACAAGAAGCCGAAGGAAAGCTTGAATTTGAGGGGTTATGGCAAAGCTACACTGCGTTTGGGTTAACGAATCGTCAACGTGTGGGGAGACGCCATGATAGCGCCAGTCTAGCGGTCAATAATAACAGCCAGATGTTTGACGAAACAATGGGCTGGTTCTACGCCAATATGAAACCCACTCGCACATTGTTTCTAGAAGTGGACATTGATTACGGTGATAGTATCGATTTTGCTAATGACCAATTGGGGACTAAGTTCCTGCTTAATCCAGGCGTTAGTTGGAATGTAACCGATTCGATAGAACTCGATGTCTCGCATGTCTACCGCACCATGGATGTGGATGACGCACGCTTGTTCACCGCCAATTTAAGTGACCTAAGATTGAGCTGGTATATCGATATTCACAACTTTATTCGACTATCTAGCGTTTACACCCATATTGAAAGAGATCCGAGCCTTTACCTGTACAGCTCACCGAATAAGGTGCAGCAAGACTTGGGTAACGAGATCCTTTATGGCTACAAGCTTAACCCACAGAGCGTATTTTATGTAGGCTACTCTGATGGCTTAAAATCTAACGATTCTATTGACTCATTAATGAAAACTGAAGAAACCTATTTCATGAAAATGAGTTACGCTTGGATCCTCTAGAAAATTAAATAATAACATTAAAAATCAGTATGTTGAAAATATAAAACAGCCAACAAAAAGGGCTTAAACAAAATCGTTAAGCCCTTAATCATTTTAATCACGTGGTTAATATTACGCTATACACACCAAATTACGTCCACTCGATTTTGCTTCATATAATGCGACATCAGCGCGTTGTAGCATGTCGTCAACGCTCTCACCCACAATAAAACTTGCGACTCCAGTGCTGACAGTAATCGTCAAGTCTCCTTTGCTGGTCGTTACAGGTTTGCTCTCCAGCTGCATTCTAAATCGGTCTAACAATGCAAATGTTTTCTCGACACTAAGTCCTTTAAAACCAATAACAAACTCTTCACCGCCGAATCTAGCTACGGTAAAGTGCTGTGAAAAAGACTGCTTTAATCGCGCCGCGAATTCTATAAGAACTTCATCACCGACATCATGGCCATAGGTATCATTCACTTTTTTGAAAAAGTCGATATCCATTAACCCTAAAGACAGCATCCTTTGATTTCGAACGATTACAGGTAACTTGTCTTCATATAAACTAAAGAAATAACGTCGATTAAATACATTGGTAAGATAATCTAAATTGGCTTGTTCCCAAAGTTTTGCCATCATGTCTAAGGCATCAAGCGTGTTGAGCACCCGACAATGGAACTCTTCATGAACAAAAGGCTTTTGTAAGAAGTCATTCGCGCCATTTTTAATAAATCGAGCCGACAGACTTTCATCACTGTCACTCGACAAACCAATAATCGCCATATCTTCTCGACTGAACTGCTCTCTAACTTTAATGATCAGTCCAAAACCATCTAATCGTGGCATGTTGTAATCGGTAATAAGCAGTTTAATATCGGCGTTACCTTTGAGAATATCGAGCGCGGCTAAGCCGTCATCGGCTTCGATAACCTGAAACAGATGCTGCTCTAATAAACTGCGAATAAACTTACGACTCACTAATGAATCGTCTGCTACCAGTACTTTAACGCTTTGGTTACGCTGTAAACGCTTTACCAACTTGGCCGTATATTCATAGCTAAAGCGGTTCTCTTTTAGCACATAATCGACGATACCCAATTGCAAAAGTCGTGAACGTTCTTGAGGATTCCAGCTCCCCGTTAATACGATACAAGGGAGTTGCTGCGCAAGCACCAGCTTTACTATCTCTCCGTCTTGCGCGTCTGGAAGATTGAGATCCGTTACCGCGACAAAGTAATCATTTTCTAATAATAGCTTTTTCGCACTCGCCATATCGGGAGCGACATCGACCACACAATCTAATTCTTGGGTTATTAAATGACGCATTACCCTTGATACAACTTGGCTATCTTCAACCACTAAGATCCGCAACTTCACTCTCCTTAAATCCCTTACAGCTTCTCTACGTCCCTTAATCGGCCTTTATAAAAGACTCTTTAATGATTAAGTTTCCATATCGAAAGGGAAAACTACATCTGTAATACCAATTCCATTAAATAGTTGATCATACAAAACATATTGTCTCTTTTCGTATTCAGCTTAACGTTTACTTGCCTAAAACGGTATACATAATACTACTTAGCTGCAACTTTTGTATGAGTGGGTGCATTTAAGGTGTTAACCGTTATTTTGTCCTCTGGATGTTCAAGTGGGATCTTTCTTAAATCAATAACAACGGTGGCAGAAATCTTATCTTGTATCGCTTGTCTGTTAGCGTCCCAAAATATTTGGATGAAACCTAATAAGCCAGTAGTAAAACCAGCGGCATAACCGCCATATCGCCCAAAGGCCGCCCACAAGGTAATTTTGGAACCATCGAGCTGAATAACACTGATCCCCAACAGCTTCTTACCCAGTGTTTGTCCATCAAACCAAGCCGTAAACACCGTGAAGTAAAAAGCAGCCCAACCAAAGCCTAATCCCAGATCATTGAGTGAACCGATTAACCAAGCTAATGGGCTTGATTTGGGGTCTTCAGCGCTGTTCGAATCTGAGTCACTAACATAAGCCTCTGCCTGCCAATCGTCTTGATCAACCTTCGCTGGTGCATCTGTTACGCTGTCTCCGATGAAGGCTTCAGCGGCGATAGACTCATCATTGCTCTTTATCGGCAATTCTTTGATGGCTGTTTCTATTAACTGAGCATTCAATGCATTATTTTCTTGCTCAGATAAAGGCAGATCATTGATAAGTTCTTGTAATATTCGGGTTTGCTCAATTGCCGATAGGTTGGAATGTGATAACGCATCTTTAACAGAAACTAAACGTTGTTGAGCGCATTCATAGTCTTGGCACTGACTAGCAAAAATTATCTCAGGCAAGTAATTGCTTAATTCTGTCAATGTTTGCAACGTTTCAGAACCAGAACCTCCTTGAGGGTTTATCGTTTGGACTTCTCCGCTCTGTTGTATGCTATCGCCGTTTTCCTCTTGGTAATTTACCAGCGCAAATATCATTCCAACCAACATCAAAGCGTAAAGTGCCCACTTTACAGCCTTCCCCATAGTGCGGCTTCTTTTTTGGACCACCACAGTGATAGCGACCATTAATACAAAGACCCAACCCGCATTTTCGGCCAAAGCAGCAACAAGCAAACCGTCGACAATAATTGCTAATATACGTTTTAAAGGGCTAGCTAACGGTTTGTAAAGTACATTTGGGGCTATTTTAAAGGCATAAGGAGTGACTAATGATTTAGGATCTATCGCATTATCGGTGTGTGATTTATTCATCTATACTTTCCAGTCACTAGGGCGGATTGTTTACTCAAAAGCGTATACTACCACCGCGTTAACGTTAGGTTAACAATTGAATCCAATAGAAATACTATTGAATACATATAACAGTAATACCTTTAATAACCAAAAAGCATAACGAAGAACAAACAATCACTTCTATTGCCGCGAAAGACGATTATGCTTTACCCATGCATATTAAGGAGCAAGCAGCCCATGAGCAAAATTTTTGAAGATAATTCATACACAATCGGTAACACCCCACTGGTCCGTTTAAACCGTGTTAGCAATGGTAATGTTCTTGCCAAGATTGAAGCGCGCAACCCAAGTTTTAGCATTAAGTGCCGTATTGGCGCGAATATGATTTGGGACGCAGAGAAAAAAGGCATATTGACCCAAGACAAAGAGCTTATCGAACCCACATCAGGTAACACAGGTATCGCGCTTGCTTACGTTGCAGCAGCAAGAGGTTATAAGCTGACATTAACCATGCCTAACACCATGAGTTTAGAACGCCGTAAATTGCTTAAAGCATTAGGTGCAAATGTTGTGCTGACTGAGGGCGCTAAGGGAATGAAGGGCGCCATCGACAAAGCAGAAGAAATTCGTCAGTCGGCACCTGAAAAATTCGTGCTATTGCAGCAGTTTAATAACCCTGCAAACCCGGAAATTCACGAGAAAACGACCGGCCCTGAAATTTGGAATGATACTGACGGCGAAGTTGATGTCATTGTCGCTGGCGTAGGTACTGGTGGCACAATTACCGGTATTAGCCGCTATATAAAGAACACCCAAGGCAAAGCGATTACCTCAGTAGCGGTTGAGCCGATTGATTCACCGGTCATCGCGCAAACGCTCGCGGGTCAAACGATTCAACCTGGACCACATAAAATTCAAGGTATCGGCGCCGGATTCATTCCAGGTAACTTAGATCTTGACCTTATTGATCGTGTTGAAGCGGTTTCTAATGAAGATTCGATTGAGATGGCGCATCGTCTTATGCAAGAAGAAGGGATTTTAGTTGGGATCTCATCGGGAGCTGCTGTAGTTGCTGCTAACCGCATTGCCGCATTACCAGAGTTTGAAGGTAAGAATATTGTGGTTATATTACCATCAGCTGCAGAGCGCTACCTTTCTTCAGCTCTGTTCCAAGGCGAATTTAGTGATGCTGAAAACCTTCAGTAAACAATAAGCCTATAGACTAAAACCCAAGCATCAGAGCTGATCATTTATCGTTCAGCCTACTGCTCTTCTAGATGCTTCAGAATCCGAGTCCTATTTCTAGGTCTCGGGTTTTTTATTCCGGCTTTCAAGCTATTGAGGCTATCAACAACGCAAATCTCATCAAATTAAGACCTAACTAACTGACGCCCTCTTATAATCGAAAAAACAAATGTATTCAGACTCCAACCACCCCGCTGATAAAAATAGATATTACGATTATAGTTAACAACTTGACATCTAGCGTAACAACTTAATATATAAGGATAAATTGGCATTTAATGTTGTTACTATAATCTACATAGACGATAGAGGAAACGAACCATTTGTTGCTCCAAGCACATTAAGTTAATGACAAAAAACCGCTAGAAGTGGCAGTTAACGCGCTAAAGGGACTATCTACCGTATCCGTTTAGTTTTAGCTCATATTATGAGGCTGTAAGTCGGTTTGCCCTTATTGACACCTTAAATCATTCTTAAACATGGCTCGGAGCTGACTCCTAGAACCTCGACGAACTCGGTCTTTCCTCCGACAATCAGGCGTAACCCTTTGAGAAAAGTGAATATGCTTAATCTATCGGCATTAGCGTACTTGGATCCTTTTTATTATTACATTTGTTAAACTTCGACCCTCAAAAATCTCGTATATTCCATTCCGACATATCTTAATACTTTTTATTCAGACTGCATTTCTAGTTACATTCAATCTAGACAACATCAAATAAACAGCCTTTCCCATTCCCCCTGAATAACTGCCATTCACTTTACTGGACGGCGGCTACTGATTGTTTTTAACAATGCATTTTATCAAACGCTTATATTTCACCAACAAATAGCTATTGCATAATCACTCCATTTTTACGCATAAAAACAAACGCGAAGGAATACAATATATTGCATGCAAAATACAATATGTGCTACTAATGTTGCAGCCATGTTCTTTAGTTGTGTTTTTTTGGTCTTTACCATCAAAGTTGACTGAACATTGGACTTATAAAAAATATATTATTGGAGATGGAAGTATGAAATTTAATAAAGTGGCTAAGCTAGTTAGCTTGGTATGTGGTGGTGTTGTAGCCCTGTCTACACCTGTTTATGCTGCAGAAAGTGATGATACTGTAGAACGCATTGAAGTTACTGGTTCACGCCTAAAGCGTGTTGATATGGAAGGCGCAAGCCCTATAACAACCATTACCGCTGAAGATATGGCCGTTGCGGGTTTCTCTACTGTAGGTGATGCACTTAGAGCATCAACGCTGAACTCATTTGGTTCATACGGCGGCACATCAAACAACAGTTGGTCATCTCAAGCGACAATTCAGCTTAAAGGTGCATCTGCTAGCCACACTCTTACTTTGCTTGATGGCAAGCGTATGGCTAAGTCTCCAGTCTTAGGTGGCGGTGCCACTAACATCAATACCATTCCAACTGCAGCCGTTGAACGTATTGAGATTTTATCTGATGGTGCCTCTGCGATTTATGGTACTGATGCTATCGCAGGTGTGATCAACATCATCTTGAAAAAAGATTTTGAAGGTGTCGAAGTTAAGCTTCGCGCAGAAGAACCTTCTGCCGACGGTGGTGGTGATAATCACTCAGCATCATTTACCGGTGGTCTGAGCTCAGAGAAAGGCAACTTGATGTTCACTATTGAGCATTTCAAGAAAACAGGTATTACCTTTGCTGATCGCCCATATACAGCAGCTCATGTAAAAGATGGAGAAGATCCAAGCGACTACAGAAGCTGGATTGGCCTAAGCCAAACAGGCCGTACAATTGACATGGGGCCTAATGGCGGCTGGGAATACCAAACTCCATTTACTAATACAGATTTAAACTGTGCAGATGTGTATGGTGATAACTTCACAGGCCCACTAACAGATAGTAAATATGCAGGTGAAACCTCTTGCGCCTACGATTATACTAAGGCTGCGTATAACGATGTTGATCAAGAGCGTACTTCAACGCTGCTAAATTACTCATACAACATCAGTGATGATATTGAGCTAACAGCGCGTGCCTATTGGGCGTCAAATACCACAACTGACGTGTCTGCTCCTATTCCTGGTTATGTTAGCTTCCCACAAGCAATGCCTGCGTATACAACGGCTGAAGGGCTAGATCTTCGTGCAGTACCTGAAGGCGGTGCAATGTTGTACCGTTTTGATACTGCGGGTAATCGTGTTCGTGAAAGTACCGATAATATCTATGATTTCTTAGTGGGTCTTGATGGCACAACAGACAGTTTCGATTGGAACGCGTCCGTGTCATACAACAAGTATGATGTATTTAAGTGGGGAACGGGTTATCAATTGATTGGTGCAACAACCGATCTTGTCGGTGCTTGGGATGATACTAGTAACTCATTTGAAGGTTGGGATCCACGCGATCCAAACTCAGAGATGCCTGGTGGCGCAACAGCCAACTCAGATGCTCGCCTAACAAGTAGCGCATTAGAAGTTGATGGCGGCCTAAGTTTCGAACTGTTCGAACTCTCTGGCGGCGCTACAGGTTTGTATGTTGGCGCATCGTATCGTGAAGAAAAGCTCGACTCACAAGTTGATGCGCTTGATGAAGCAGGATTAATCGCCGGTGGTAGCGGCGGTGCTGGTGGCAGTGGTGAGCGTGATGTTAAAGCTATATTTATGGAAATGGCTTTCCCTATTCTCGACAATTTAGAGCTAAACCTTGCTGCTCGTTATGATGATTACTCTGATTTTGGTGGTACGTTTAACCCACAAGTATCTGTCCGCTATAACGTATTAGAGCCGTTGTTACTTCGTGCTTCATGGGGAACTGGCTTTAGAGCACCGACGCTGGAAGATCTGAATCAATCGACCAGTGTTGGCTATAATGATGTAACTAACTATCTTAAGTGCTATGAAGATGGCTTAGGCATTGATGGTTGTGATATTGAAGACAATGTTCCTGTTTCAATTGAGCGCAATGAAAACTTAGGCCCTGAAGAGTCAGAAAGCTATAACCTCGGTGTGGTGTGGGATATCACTGATAACTTCAATATGTCAGTGGATTACTGGTCACTAGAAACTGATGGTTTGATTAGTTCTTTGAATAATAGTGAGATCACCCGTACTCAAGCTGAATTATGGAAAGCTGCTGATGATGCTGGTCAACCGCGATCAGATGTCAGTGCTATCTACCCTGGTACATCAGTGAGCCAGAATGGTGCTGGTAAGCTAACGGCAATCAGTAACGTTTTACAAAATATTGGTCTTAGTGAGCGTCAAGGTGTTGATACTAAGTTTGCGTCTACCTTTGAAACTGAAATGGGTGATTTTAAACTCGATCTTGCTTGGTCGCATTATGTTAAGTATACCGATTCAAGCCCTGAAGGTGGCGTACAAACTATCTCTCGTAACTGGAGCGGTACTCAAGACTACCCCGATGATCGCGTCAACTTTACCGCTAACTACTTAGTCGGTGATCATAGTTTATTCTATCAAGCAGATTATATTGATCATCAATCAACGACAGATGACAACGAAGATGGCAGCAGCTATCAAATTGATTCTATTGTGTACCATACGGTGAGCTACACATACAATATGCCTTGGAACAACAGTGTGTCGGCTGGTGTTAATAACTTAACCGACGAAGACCCAAGATTTGATGCTAGTGGTGATTATGATCACAATACTTATGACCTTATTGGTCGTTCTTACTGGGTATCATTCACTCAAGCTTTCTAAGTTTGTTTAGCTAAACAGAGATATAAAAAGACATTCATCGAGTTAATGCCGATCATTTATATTTTTCAAGCAGTTAACTGAATTTCTAAATATTGCAAAATCCGAGTCCTATTTTCAGGTCTCGGATTTTTTATGTCCGCTTCCCAATCTGTTGACATTATCAACCAACTCAAACCTGATCAATGTTCCCTCTCACGACGCCCTATAGAATTGATAGAGAGGGGTATACGATCACTAAAATCAGACTTATAAAACAGAAATGGAAAAATACCAGAAAGCTTTTATTTTCAATATTAACGCACTAGAGTGGGGGTTTTATTGCGCTAATGATATGACTAACCGTAGTTTCTACCACACTTTTCAGTACCACTTCATCTACCCTTTTTCTGAGTAAAAATTGATATTCAAGTAACCGAATAATAGCCAAAATTTGATGTGCATCCTCGTAAGCAGTTTTAGAGCCCAAAGCACTAAAAAATGTTTTTATGCTTTGCAGTAACGTTTCATCAAGTAAGGTAATCGACGTAGCAAGTTGTGGATTACGTAATGCTTCTTCATGAAAAGCATTCTCCAAAATACGATCATCAGGATGCGTTAGCTGCTCTCTTATATGCCCACATACAAATTCAGCTAAACCTTCAACGATCAATGCCTGTAATGCCTCTTTAGACAAGCTTTGACTCACTTGAGCCATGTTATTGAGTAACTCATAACATTGCTCTTCTAGTGCCTTGTTCATCCACAAGGTTTTTTCAGCAAAAAAAGTGAGGGCATCACTAATCAAGTCTTTAATGTCTTTAAAGTAATAGGTGGTTGATGCTAAAGGAACCCCTGCTTCTGCTGCTACAGCCCTATGACGCACACCACGAACGCCCTCAGCGACGATTAACCTTAATGTTGCCTCCAATATCTCAATGCGCCTTGACTGGCCATCACTTCGACTGGCTTGTCGACCTACGTAGGTCAAAGGTACAAGCATGATTGCTTCCTTTAAACTAATAAACACACGGTTCTAAAATGGCTAATCCAGTGATTAGCCCTATTAAACTAGCCCTAAACAGCCTGAAGCAAGATCCAGTTCAAACAATGTTCAGACTGTAACATGTAAGATACCTCTCCACTAATTCTGTAGAAGCCTTGCCAGGTTTAACTTATGCCTTTTTATCGTTCCCCTCTTTCAATCAGTGCTTTTGACGCCAAGTTTGAAGCGCAAAAAATTGCTTTCGCTCCAATCAGCTTTCAGGTGGCACGATGCCTACTAAAATTTAACGTATTACAGCTTATTTCTGATTGTGGTGTAAAAGGCTGTAGCGTAAACGCTTTAGCAAGGCAGTCCGAATTGTCTGAGTATGCCGTTGGTGTGTTAGTAGATATGGGACTCAGCATGGGTCTGTTATACCTCAACGATGAGGCATATGTGCTCGATAAGATTGGTCACTTTCTACTGCATGACGATATGGCGAAAACCAACTTAAACTTTACTCATGATGTGTGCTATCAAGGTCTTTTTGAGTTGGAAGCTTCTCTTCTAGAGGGTAAACCTAAAGGGTTAGCCTCGCTGGGAGAATGGCAAACTATCTATCCCGGTTTGAGTCTGTTGCCCGACGAGATAAAAAAGAGTTGGTTTGAGTTTGATCATTACTACTCAGATCACGCATTTGAATCTCTATTACCTCTGATTTTTAAAGCAGAACCAAAGCATATCGTCGATGTCGGTGGCAACACCGGTAAATGGGCATTAGCGTGTACAGGTTTCAATAGCCAAGTAAAAATCACCATCATGGATCTGCCAGGCCAACTAAAAGTGGCAATGGAGAATGCTCACCGTGCTGGTGTTGCTGAGCGCGTAAAAGGCTATGCAACTGATCTGCTCGATGAAGCTAAGCCATTTTGTGAACATGGCGACCTGTATTGGATGAGCCAGTTTTTAGATTGCTTTTCCGAAACTGAAATTCTCAGTATTTTGCAACGGGCAGCATCTGTTATGCATAGAGACAGTGAGCTGTGTATTTTGGAGACTTTCTGGGATCGCCAACCCTTCGAAGCTGGCGCATTTTGTGTTAATGCAACCTCTCTCTATTTTACTGCTATTGCTAACGGTAATAGTCGTATGTACCACAGTAAGACCTTGCTAAAGCTCATCAGCCAGGCCGGACTTTTTGTCGATGAGGATATTGATAATATCGGCCTAGGACACACTTTGCTGCGTTGTAAACTAAAGCCTTAGTGTTTGTCTTTTTAAGATTAGTTCAATTTTATTGATTATGACATTAAGTTAAGTTCAATATTAATTATTAGAAGGGTATTCTAAAATACGTCCAAAGATATTGGATTTTGGAGACGAATAATGACGGTAACAAATAACAAGCTAAGGCACAGAGTGTCCCGCTTACCGAGCCCAATGGCAGGGCTTGCATTAGCAATAGCGAGCCTCGGTTGGGCTTGGGAAAGCATGTTGCCTAGCCTTGATGGTATTGCACAGCTTATTGGGTCAGCTATCGCTGCAGTTCTTTTACTGATGCTAGTAGCCAAGTTTACGCTGCACCCAAAAGTACTCATCGCAGAATTATCTCATCCTGTCATTGGTAGCGTAGTCCCAACCTTTGCCATGGGACTTATGGTGGTTTCTGCTGCTATCGGACGGTATAGCCATGGCTTTGCTTTAATATTATGGTTTACAGCGATAGTGATTCATCTCATCTTCCTTTCTATGTTTATCTATAATAGAGCGGTCGACTTTAAACTTAGCCATATGGTGCCAAGTTGGTTTGTCCCCTCAGTAGGAATCATTGTCGCTGCAGTCTCTTTTCCACATGGTGAACTACTCCAGGTTCAAAACCATTGGATTGCCAACGCAATTCTTAACTTTGGCATGCTAAGTTACCTCATCATGTTGCCCATTATGCTTTACAGACTTATTTTCTGTGAGCCTATACCTGACGCAGCAAAGCCAACAATTGCCATTATGGCCGCACCAGCAAGTCTGTCTTTAGCAGGTTACCTCACTATATCAGAGCATCCATCAATCATTATCGTTGGCGTATTACTGACTCTAGCATTATTGATGACCAGTATTATTTACCTTGCCTTCTTTAACCTATTAAAGTTGCCTTTCAGCCCAGGTTACGCTGCATTCACATTCCCTCTGGTTATTGGTGCAACGGCTTTATTCAAAACTGTGACATGGATAATTACGACTTACGGTGAAAATAGCATTTCTATTAACTTATTATTAACAGCTAAATTTGAATTAATAGTGGCAACCATCATTGTGACTTACGTAGCTATAAGGTATTTAAGTCACTACAAGTCAAATATATTCAAGGGGAATGCAGCTTAGTGCAGCAAAAGAAAAAGCTATAGTCACATCGAATATGTGACTATAGTTTTTTAAATAAAGCCGAGACATCCCCTATAAACATCACAGCAACGTAACAAAGCAGGCTTTAACACTGCAAATCAAGCGTGAC
>NZ_PJBM01000258.1:0-92049 GCF_002836075.1 Shewanella sp. GutDb-MelDb
TGAATACACTATTGGTTTTTAAATTGGTTTTAGTACTGCTACTACTGTTCATATTAGTTAATTTAGGCCGTGCCTTGTTTGTGATGGTTAAAGGAGAAAAGAGTGTTCCTATGAGCCAATATTTGGGTCGCCGAGTTGTCTTTTCCGTGCTGGTGGTCATGTTGCTTTTATTGGCATTAGGGACTGGGATTATCACGCCCAATCCCAGACCTTATTAAGCCGTTATTTTTGTGCTATTTATGTTTAAATTAGAGTACATAAACAAATATAAATAGGCACAACCAAACTACGTCAACAAAGTGCCAATACCAGCTACCTGCTTGAAAAGCAAAGTGATGTTCTGGTGTGAAATGGCCTTTAAGCACTCTAAAAAACAGTACAATTAGAAACACCGTTCCTAAGGTCACGTGCATACCATGAAAGCCGGTAAGTAAGAAAAAGGTATTACCGTAGACGCCAGAATCCAGCGTTAGCCCCATCTCTTGGTAAGCGTGAATGTACTCCTCAGCTTGCAGGAATAAAAAGCCAATCCCCAACAAGATAGTGAATGCTAGCCAGATAGTGAGTGCTTTGCGTTTATTGCTCTCTAATCCAACGTGAGCAAAATGCAAAGTGACTGATGACGTTAGTAGGATCAATGTGTTGTATAGCGGTAATCCGGTCCAGCCCATGGCTTCAGTTGTGGTGCCTCCAGGCGTGGTAACCAGTGGCCACACGGCTTCAAATGCTGGCCAAAGCACTTCATGGGTCATCGCATTGTTTGATGCGCCGCCCAGCCAAGGTATAGCAATCATTCTGGCGTAGAACAGCGCACCAAAAAAGGCGCCGAAGAACATCACTTCTGAAAAGATAAACCAACTCATGCCTTGTCTAAATGAGCGATCCATCTGTTTTGAATAAAGACCTGCCATTGATTCTGTAATCACAGTTCTAAACCAGCCAAAAAGCATAAAAATAATGACCGCGATGCCGGCAAGCAAAATATAACCGCCGTTGCCGCCGCCGTTTTTTAATTCAGAGACATAGCTACCCGCACCAAATGCGATGAGGAAGAGTCCAACTGCACCAATAATCGGCCAAGCACTTTGTGCAGGCACATAATAAGGTTCGTGCTTGGTCGTCATGGTGTTGCTCCTTGCTCTACACTATCGACAGCGCCAATTAGCAGCCCGGTGTGCAGTGCTAGCACATTGTTCGGTACATATATTTTGTTCATCTTGCAGCTCCTTACTCTGCAACATTTTCGACATAGCCTTTGTCGGTGATGTTGTAGAGGGTATAAGAGAGGGTCAAGGTTGAAATGGAGTCCGGTAATTCAGGGTCCACATAAAAGATGAGTGGTAGATCTGCGCTAGCGTTTGCGGCTAACACTTGCTGATTGAAACAGAAACATTCAGTTTTATTAAAGTAGGCAGCGCCTAGTCCAGGAGATACTGACGGTATTGCTTGGCCAACGATGTGTTTCGCTGACAAATTCTTAGCAACAAAGTGGGTACGTATTAACTCTCCGGGGTGGACCTGCATGGTATTCACTTCAGGTTTGAATTCCCAAGGCATATCACTTTGCACTTGGGAAACAAACTCAACAGTGACCATTCTACTTTTATCTACCGTGATGGGCTTATAAACACTGGCAGTACTTTGGGTTTTGCCATTAATACCTAAGGTGTCGCACAGCACATCATATAAAGGCACCAAAGCAAAACCAAAGCCAAACATACCGACAGCGCCAAGCAGGAGCATACCGATAAGCTTACGATTAGACTTACTCTGTGCCTGATTCATCTCTACTTCACCTCAGGTGGTGTGGTAAATGAGTGATATGGCGCCGGACTTGGAATGGTCCATTCTAAACCTTCGGCTCCTTCCCAAGGCTTAGCAGGGGCTTTCTCGCCACCGCGGATACACTTGATCACTACAGCCAAAAAGATAAATTGAGACAAACCAAAGGCAAAACCACCAATCGATACAATCTGGTTTACGTCAGCAAATTGAATCGCATAATCGGGGATTCGGCGAGGCATACCTGCTAACCCGAGAAAGTGCATTGGGAAAAACAGTACATTCACTGAGATAACTGAGCACCAAAAATGCCAGCGTCCTAAAGTTTCGCTGTACATGTTGCCGGTCCACTTAGGCAGCCAATAGTACGCTGCTGCCATGATGGAGAATATAGCTCCGGTGACAAGTACATAGTGGAAATGAGCCACCACGAAGTAGGTGTCGTGATACTGAAAATCCGCTGGGGTAATAGCCAACATCAAGCCTGAAAATCCGCCAATGGTAAAGAGTATGATAAACGCAACTGCGAATAGCATTGGGGTTTCAAAACTGATTGATCCGCGCCACATAGTCGCAACCCAGTTAAAGACTTTTACCCCCGTAGGTACTGCAATGAGCATAGTGCAATACATGAAGAAAAGCTCGGCAAACACCGGCATCCCCGTGGTAAACATGTGGTGTGCCCATACCAAAAATGACAGCACGGCGATACTCGCGGTGGCATACACCATCGACGCGTAACCAAATAATGGTTTGCGACTAAAGGCGGGAACGATGGCAGAGATAATACCGAAAGAGGGTAAGATCATGATGTAAACTTCAGGGTGGCCGAAGAACCAGAAAATATGCTGGAACATCACGGGATCACCACCACCTGCGGCATCAAAGAATGCAGTACCAAAATACTTATCGGTTAATACCATGGTGACGGTGCCCGCAAGCACTGGCATCACCGCTATCAACAAGAATGCGGTTATTAACCAGGTCCAAACAAATAACGGCAGCTTCATCCACGACATGCCGGGGGCGCGCATATTGACGATGGTGACGATAACGTTAATCGCCCCCATTATCGAACTTATCCCCATGATGTGAATGGCAAAAACGAACAGCGCAGTACTGTCTGGACTATAAGTGGTCGATAGTGGCGCGTAGAAAGTCCAACCAAAGTTGGGCCCTCCACCTTCCATAAACAATGAGCTCAATAGAATTGTGAAAGCAAAAGGTAAGATCCAAAAGCTCCAGTTATTCATACGAGGCAGTGCCATGTCAGGTGCACCGATCATCATTGGAATAAGCCAGTTAGCCAAGCCTGTAAAGGCTGGCATAACCGCACCAAATACCATGACTAGGCCGTGCACTGTGGTCATCTGATTGAAAAAGTTAGGTTCGACTAACTGTAAACCGGGCTGAAATAACTCGGCGCGAATAACCATCGCCATCGCGCCACCCGTAAGGAACATAATAAAACTGAACCACAGGTAGAGCGTGCCGATATCTTTATGGTTGGTGGTTAAAATCCAGCGCATGATGCCTTTCGGCGCACCATGATGATGGTCATCATGGTGATCGTCCTGAGCTGCTGGTGAGTCTTGTGTGATTGTGCTCATTTTAGTCCCTTACTTTCCGTGACCAACAACGTCAGAAGCCTGAACAGCATCACCTGAGTTATTACCCCATGCATTGCGCTCATAAGTCACCACAGCTGCAAGCTGTTGTGGTGTCAGTAGCGAGGTAAATGCCTGCATAGCAGTACCCGGTTTGCCATTGATAACAGTATCGAGATGACCCGTTACTGGGCCGGTAATCACTGCGCTCCCCACTAACGATGGAAAGGCGCCGGGTAAACCCGTTCCTGCCGCTTGGTGACAAGCAACACAACTGGTCATGTAGACTTTCTCTCCCATGACCATAAGCTCATCCATTGTTAAGTCATCTAAAGCCACAGCTTTAACTTGTTCAGCCTCAGGTAAGCTGGCAGGTAAAGTGACCGGGATTACGGTGTTGGGATCGCTGGATGCAGCTGGGCTTGAACTCGCGCTAGCAGAGCTCACATCAGCGGCTTGAACTGTATCGCCTGAGTCATTGCCCCAAGCATTACGCTCAAAAGTCACCACGGCAGCAATTTCAGTTGCAGTCAGCTGTTTAGCAAATGCTTGCATAGCAGTACCAGGCTTACCATTGACGACGATATCGACATGGGCGCCGACGGGGCCGGTGGTAATTGGGCTGCCAATAAGAGAAGGGAATACGCCAGGCAGACCTGCACCATTGGGTTGATGACATGCAGCACATTGAGCGAGATAGATTTGCTCACCTTGAGCCATGAGTTCGTCCATGGTTAAGGTTTGCGAAAGTGCGGCCTCTGCTTCAGCTTCAGCATTATTAGCTTGTTGCTGCTGGGCAAGTAACCACTTATCGAAGTCTGCTTCTGAAAGCGCTTCGACAACAATCGGCATAAATCCGTGGTCTTTACCGCACAATTCAGCGCATTGACCACGATAAATACCGGGCTTATCAATTCGTGTCCAAGCTTCATTGATAAAACCGGGGTTAGCATCTTTTTTGACAGCAAAAGCCGGGACCCACCATGAGTGGATAACGTCATCAGATGTCATCAAAAAGCGTACTTTACGATTAATGGGTAATACGAGATGTTTGTCTACTTCAAGCAAATAGTGTTCACCTTTAGCTTCGGTGCCCTCTATTTGTGCTCTAGGAGTCGACATTAAGCTATAAAACTCAACGTCTTTATCGAAATAGCTGTAATGCCACTTCCACTGCGAACCTGTTATTTTAATGGTGAGGTCAGCATTACTGGGGTCTTCCATTGCAATCAAGGTTTTGGTTGCGGGAATAGCCATGATTATAAGAATAATAAAAGGCACTACAGTCCATAAAATCTCGACTTTAGTACTTTCATGAAAGTTGGCGGCGACTGCGCCTTTTGATTTGCGATGGTTGATCATGGCATAAATCATTGCGCCAAAAACAACAATGCCAATAGCACAGCAGATATAAAGGATAATCATATGGAGGTTATAAACCTTACCACTGATCTCCGTCACGCCTTCTGTCATATTAAACGGCATTTCTGATGCAAACAGTGTAGGCGAAAATATTAGCGCCAACACACAGTACAACAATTGCTTCACTAGACTTCTCCTCTGTCAACAAGACAAAGAAGAGTCACACAGTAAGTCTCTGCTCTATGTAAACTCTTCAGTTCCCAAAAAAGCAACGATGACTTCAAAGTGCGCGAGTGGTTTATCCATCGTGTCGTTATGTTTCGACTATCGATTAGACTTTATATAATTTCAGTATTTTAATACTGGTTAGTGTAACCACACTGGCACCTACGGCTGAAATATATCAGGCCGATCTCAGTCTTCATATACTCTTTAAGGATCTACAGTCCATACATAAAGACCGACGACTAAATCGCTCGGATATAACAATATATCGTTGTTATCAGTACCTACCCTACTTGGTGTTGAAATATTGATCAAGATCACTTTTTGATTCATTTGCTTAGCGGCAGTAATAAAAAAGCTCCCGTTAAGGGAGCTTTGCTTTAGAGACTAGATTTGTAATAGAAAGAATTGCTTAATGGACTGCTGCGAACAGTGAACCTTGTTTAAACCGCTCGTCCTGTGTATTTATTGTGCTGTCAGGTAAGTGAGCATTCGCATTTTCAATAATGATACCCACCGCTTGAGCACTCTTTGCGACTAACTGCAGTCGTCTACTGTCTCGTGCATCGACTTCATTCGTCCAGGTTATTACCGCGCTTGATGTGCCACTCGTGAGCGCTTTTTCCATAGCCCAAAGTGTTTCGAATTCATCTTTTGCGTGTACCAGTAGGATTCTATCCATGCGGACGCCAGCAGAAGCGAGCATCTGTTTGTAACCGATATTAGGTGGGCTAATTAATACAATCCAGCGACCTTGTTGGCTCAGTTGAGCAAGTTGGCCACTAATCTGTTTTAATTCAGTGCGCCCCTGAGTGTGAGATACCATAGTTTCGATATCTGTATTTACCTTTTTAGACATAGCTTGAGCAGGTATATCTTGCCAAAGGCCAGGGTGACGCGGGCTTACACCTAATAATTTGTTCATTGCCAATCTCCATTACGGATCACGCCAACGGCTAAACCTTCAATACTTAAGCTTTGGTTTGCCAGATCAACTTCTATCGGTGAATAATCTTCATTCTCAGCATGTAAATAAACTTTATTGCCTTTCTTTTCAAAGCGTTTAACCGTGACTTCATCTTCTACTCGTGCCACCACAACTTGACCGTTGCTTGCATGTTGGATCTTATGCACTGCAAGCAAATCGCCTTCAAGTATGCCGATGTTTTTCATGCTGTCACCGCGTACTTTAAGCAGGAAGTCGGCTGACGGGCGGAACATGGTAGGATCAATTTTATAATGTTGCTCTACATGTTCTTGAGCCAGAATAGGTTCACCTGCGGCCACTTGACCAATAAGCGGTAAACCAAGGTCGGCATCTTCGGTATCATCTTGAATTAACTTAATTCCTCGAGAGGTACCTGGCATGATCTCAATACAGCCTTTCTTCGCTAAAGCTTTTAAGTGCTCCTCGGCTGCATTGGCAGATTTAAAGCCTAAACGTTTGGCTATTTCAGCACGGGTGGGTGGCATACCTGTGTCTGTAATATTGCGTTTAATTAGCTCTAAAATTTCAGCTTGACGTGGTGTAAGTGGTCTCATTATTAAGCCTGTCTTTCCATACAGTAACTGTCAGTATATACAGTATTTCTGTTCGCGCAAGTATTAACCAAATTTATGTTAAAGTTGAATTTATTAGCACTAGGGTGGGGCTGAGAGATTAAGGAGGGATGAACGAGATTTAATCCTGATAGGCAGGATATACATAGACTTATGATGGCTTAAGTCATTGTTCTATAAATACGCAAATGTTTCCGAGTGCCATTATAAAGCAATTGCGCAAACACTCCGAAATTCTGGTATTCTACGGGGTTATTAGAAGCGACTATACTGCAAGCGAATCATGTCGAAAAAAGACTCTCTTTGGTTTAAATCATTACGCTGGATCCAAAAAAAGCTCGTGCACACTATTGTAGTGCCTCATGATCCTTTTGAAGACCTCAATCTCGATCCAAGCAAGCCACTCGTTTATGTCATGAAAACAGAATCTGTTAGTGACATAGCAGCTCTTAGTGAGATAACCGGTAAATTCGGTTTACCTAGCCCATATAATGACTTAGAGGTTAATGGGGTGACTGCGCCGCGCGTTGTCTGCCTTGAAGGTAGCAAGCCTCTATTTGGCGAAAGAGAAAGTGCCGAACAGTATTTGCATTGCTTTAAGCGCCTATTGAGTGTGCATAAGCAAAATGAAGAATTAGATATTCAGCTAGTTCCTGTGAGTCTTTATTGGGGACGAACCCCAGGCAAAGAAGACGACACCATGCGCGCTGCTGTGTTGGAGCGTCAAAATCCGACTTGGTTACGCAAGTGCTTGATGATCTTGTTTCTCGGTCGACACAACTTTGTGCAGTTTTCTAATGCTGTTTCTCTGCGTTATATGGCAGACGAACATGGTACTGATAAGCGCATCGCACAAAAACTAGCCCGTGTCGCGCGAGTGCATTTTCAGCGTCAACGTAAAGTAATGACTGGGCCTCAGCTGCCTAAGCGCCAAGCTCTGTTCCATGCTTTGCTAAAGTCAGAATCAATTACCCGAGCCATTAAAGAAGAAGCGACAAATAAAAAAATCTCCGAATCAGAAGCGCGTGCAAAAGCGATGGAGTATCTAGATGAAGTCGCGGCGGATTACTCCGATAGCTTAGTGCGTATTACCGAGCGTTTTCTTACTTGGTTGTGGAATAAGCTCTATAAAGGTATCAATATTAAAGGTGCGGAGCAGGTTCGTCAGTTGCACCATGATGGTCATGAAATCGTCTATGTACCGTGTCATCGCAGCCACATGGATTATTTGTTGCTGTCTTACATCCTCTATTATCAAGGCATGGTGCCGCCGCATATTGCTGCCGGCATTAATCTTAACTTCTGGCCAGCAGGACCTATGTTCCGCCGTGGTGGCGCATTCTTTATTCGCCGAAGTTTTCGCGGTAATAAGCTCTATACCGCGGTATTCCGTGAATACCTCGATCAACTCTTTACTAAGGGTTATCCGGTTGAGTACTTTACCGAAGGTGGTCGCTCACGCACAGGTCGTTTATTAGCCCCTAAAACAGGCATGATCGCCATGACGCTTAACAGTGTACTGCGCGGTGTTGAACGTCCTGTCACTTTAGTGCCGGTTTATCTTGGTTATGACCATGTAATGGAAGTGGCGACTTATCACAAAGAATTAAGTGGTAAAAAGAAGAAGAAAGAGTCGGTTTGGCAAGTGTTTGGTGCGATTCGAAAGTTAGGTAATTTCGGCCAAGGCTATGTGAATTTTGGTAAGCCAATTACCTTACACAATTTCTTGAACGATGAAGTGCCAACGTGGCGTGAAGATATCGTCCAAGACCCAGAACAAAAGCAACCATGGTTTACACCAGCGGTGAACAAGTTGGCCAGAGAGGTGATGACTAACATTAACGATGCTGCCGCGGTAAGTGCAGTGACGTTAACCAGCTTAGTTTTGCTAGCATCTGAGCAAAATGCGTTAGAGCGTAGCCAGCTAGAAAAGCAGTTGGACCTTTATCTCACGTTATTAAAAGAGTTGCCTTATACCGAATACACATCGGTACCAGAAGGCAGCGGTAAAGACCTTGTATCTCATGGTCTGGAACTGAAAAAGATTAAAATTGAAAGTGATTCGCTTGGGGATATCATTTCCATCGATGATAGCATTGCAATTACAATGACTTATTATCGTAACAACATTATTCATTTAATGGTTGTCCCCTCGCTAATTGCCGCTTGCTTGCTGCGTAAAGAGCAGTGTACTCGTGATGATGTGCTTAGCTTTGTCAGTGATTTTTATCCGTTGCTGAAAGCGGAACTGTTTATGGGCATTGAGGATCCGGCAGCCTATACACACCGCATTCTAGATATTTTTGTCGCGCAAGGCTTAGTGGCTGAAAATGGTCATTTCACTGTTGCTGATAATAAGGTGAATAAGTTGCTGCTGTTGTCTGGCACGATAGACGAAACCATGCAACGTTACGCCATTTTGTTTAATTTGTTGGCAGTAAAACCGAACATGGAACGCTCGGAGCTTGAACGCGACAGCCACCGTCTTGCACAAAGGCTGGGAGCGCTTCACGGTATTACGGCGCCAGAGTTTTACGACAAGAAGCTATACGCCACGCTCAGCGTTAAATTAAAAGAGTTAGGTCATCTAACGGATAGCGAAGGGTGCAGTGATATCAAACGGATTAAAGACAGAGCCAATTTACTGCTACGTTCATTGGTAAGGCAAACAATAGTCGATAGTGTTAATGCGGAGCAAAATAGCTAATGGCCAATCATATGAACGCGGCCAAGAATAAGTCTGCTGGAAAATCGGTGTTAGGCGGCGCAATGATCATCGCCGGCACCACTGTTGGAGCGGGCATGTTCTCGTTGCCTGTTGTGGGCGCTGGGATGTGGTTTGGCTATTCAATGCTGATGCTGGTTGGCATATGGTTTTGCATGTTGGTGTCGGGGCTGATGTTGCTCGAGACTAATTTGCACTTTAAACCGGGTGCGAGTTTTGACACATTAACGAAAACAACATTGGGTCAGTTCTGGCGTATCATCAACGGGCTCTCAATTGCCTTTGTACTGTATATTTTGACCTATGCTTACATTAGTGGCGGCAGCTCGATTGTTAACCATAGCCTTGCAGGGCTTGGGATTAACTTACCGCAAAGTATTGCCGGACTCATTTTTGCCGCCGTATTAGCGTCAATCGTTATTATCAGCACTAAAGCGGTCGATAGAATTACCACTATTATGCTGGGTGGTATGATTATTACGTTCTTTATTGCCGTAGGTAATCTGCTGATCGATGTGGATACCACTAAGTTGTTTGTGCCTGATGGCGAAACCAGTTATGCGCCATATTTACTTGCGGCTTTGCCCTTTGGCTTAGCAAGCTTTGGCTACCACGGTAACGTGCCTAGCCTGGTAAAGTATTACGGTAATCAACCAAAGACGATTATTAAAGCCATCTTCATTGGTACCTTCATCGCACTCGTTATTTATAGCTGCTGGTTAGTGGCGACCATGGGTAATATTCCACGCAGTCAGTTTATTGATATTATCGCTCAAGGCGGCAATATGGGCATATTGGTTGGGGCATTGTCAGAAGTGATAGCCAGTCGCTGGCTTAACACCATGTTGTCGTTATTTGCCAACCTTGCCGTTGCTTCATCATTCCTCGGTGTCACCTTAGGCTTATTTGATTACCTTGCGGATCTGTTTGGTTTTGATGAATCTCGTCAAGGCCGCTTAAAGACCGCCGCAGTAACATTTATACCGCCAACTATTTTGGGCTTGCTATTTCCCAACGGGTTCTTAATTGCTATTGGTTTTGCAGCATTAGCGGCAACTATTTGGGCAGCGATAGTCCCTGCTATGATGGCCTATAAATCACGACAAATATTTGCAGACAGTGACAGTTTTAAAGTGCCAGGTGGCACGCCTTTGATCGTCGTCATCATCATTTTTGGTTTGGTCACTGGCGCATGCCACTTACTGGCCATGGCTGGTATATTGCCCGTTTACGGTTAATCAGCATTATTCATCTGTATGATTAAAAAGCCTCCTTTATAGAGGCTTTTTGTTTTGTCGGTTTATCTTGCTCATATATTGCGTCGGGGTTTGCTTTCTAAAGCGAGCAAAGGAGCGACTGAAACTATGAGCATTTGCATAGCCTAAGCGTTGTGCTATCTCGGCTAAATCTTTTCCTTCCAACATGTATTTGATTGCTTGATTACACAATATATAACCCGATATGTGGGTGAAGCTAAAGCCTATTTTTAGCAAACGCCGTTGCAGTTGCTGCCCTGAGATCCCAAAGAGTTCTGCGACAGAAACCACCGTGGGTAGATCATAATAGCGAGCATAGTTGATCATTTCGTAGAGCACTTTGGGTAGGTCAGAGGGCTGTGGCATGTTCAAATAACTTTCAAGCTGAGCGAGTGACACTGAAGTGGTTAACGTCTCGGTGGGAAAATAATCCATCGGTGATGAACTGAATAAGTCGTCGATACTTATCCATAACTCAGTTTGTGCGGCATTCCAAGATACGGGGCAACCAAATATCGCTTCAGTCTCTTTTTGCTTAATCGGCGGGCCGCTGAGCTTGAGCTTTTTTAAAGTGTAATGATTGCCGGTAAAGTGTTTGATGGCATTAAACAAAGTGATCGCCACCCGCAGTGAATCATGTGAACGAGCCCTTTCTTTGGCATAAGGGTTGTTGTAGCACCATTTCAATATGTTACCTGATTGCAGCGCATAATAGCTTGCCCCAGAATGAAAGCTACAAATCCCATGGTTAATCCGCCGAAAACACAGGGCTAAATCAGGCGCCGACAAGAACCAGTTTCCCGGTATCTCTAGTGCCGAAATATCCAGGTAATGCTGAATTTTCACCATATAGTCGGTATCACCCGTTAGCATCTCTAGTTGTATAAACCATTTAGATACTTCGGTAAACGGGATGAGTGCCATTCGCTCGTCAAACAGAGCAGCTGGGATCGACAGCTCGTTTAAACTAATTCCATAGTGAGCTTCAACACCCTTAAAAACCGGCGCGATATAGCTAGAGCGGATAAATGCCGTATCCATTGTGATAACCATCTTTATTTCGAATGTGGATACCATATTGAATCATAGAATAGAGCTAAATGATATATAGAGGTATTCTGGCTTGTTCTAATTTATAGACAGGGCAAACTGCTTTTTCAATCAGTCGATTTTAAGGTCTAGTTCCCTATGAGTTTATTCAGTATGCCGTTCGTCGATACCGGTGTTGATGCCGCTTTACATGGCGTTGCAGGTGTCGTGATGGTGCTGACAATTGCCGCTGCCGCATTTGGCTTCTGGAAGATCCATGAAATGCCTATTAACAAGGCCCATAAAAAACAGCACCAACAGATAGGGCTCATTACCGCGCTCACCTGGATAGGCTTTGTCTGGCATTGGGTGTGGGTCATCGCGGTGATTGTTGCGTTCGTTGATAGCGAAAAAGCATTGCGCCGTGTGCGAGATATCTGGCGAGAAAACAGTAACGATGACACGAGTGATAACAATGCAGAAATAAAGCCACTTGAGATAAATGAGGAGCAAACCAATGCTTGAAGGTTTAGCGGTTTGGGCTCTATTGATCTACCTGCTGCGTTTAGTCGGCATGCCGTGGAACACTTATAGTAAAAGCTTCGCTTATTTAGGCGGAACGGGGTGGCTGATGTTTGTTTGGGTTGGCCTGCTCAACTACACCCCAATGGACATGTCGGGTGGCTCATTGGTGCAATCGCCACGTATTCAGTTACGGCCTGCCAATACCCAAATAAAAGGTAAGGTAGATAATATCTATGTACAACCCAATCAAACGATTGAGGCTGGTCAGTTAATCTATGATCTGGATGATGAGCCGTTTCAGATTGAGCTCAATAAGACGTTGGTGGCTAAACAGAGCGCAACAGTGGCACTGTCGCTAGCCAGCGAAGATGTGAAACTAGCACTGAAGCAACATGATGTCGCCATTGCTGATGTGAGCATTAGTCGTAATGAGCTGCATGCTGCAACTAAAGATCTACATTGGAAACAGAAAACGCTCGCCCGCTATATTGAGCAGAATCGCGTAGTGCCTGACACAGTGACCAAGAGTTTACTGGATGAACAACAAACGGCGGTCGATCTTGCCATGGCACAAGTGAACACCTATGGTAGCCAAATCGAAAAGGCAGTTACGGCTGAGCAAACGGCGCTACTCAATATTGAGAAGTCTCACCTTAACGTGCAAGGCCGTGAGTCGGACCTTAATAGCGAGATAGAAAATGTAGCGCAAGCACAGTGGAAGCTAGACAACACCAAGGTATACGCACCTGCGGACGGTTATGTCACTAACTTCATTATGCGTGAAGGTCAGTATGTTGGCGTTGCCCCTAGAATGCAGATGTATACCAACGAAAAATATGTGTTAATGCGAGTCAATCATCAGGCTATCCGTAATGTTAAAGTTGGCCAGATGGCGGAATTTTCCTCGGCTGTTTACCCTGGGAAAGTGTTTAATGCAGAAGTTGAAGGGATAGTAGAAGCCACGGGCGAGTCGCAAGGATCGTTACTGGGTTTTGATGACAATGTGAGGCAAACTACGGGGCTAAATGCCAGTAATAAGCACCATTTTGTCAGGCTAAAGCTGACCGAAACCGGTGACTATGATATTCCCGTAGGCTCTGTGGGGTTAGCTTGGATTTCGGGAACCAAACCCATCGCATTCCTTAATTTCTTGGACATTATTCGCGGTATCGTGATCAGAATGAAATCACAAATCTACTATTTTTATTCTTTATAATAAACGTCGGCCATGTGGGCTTCGAACTGAGACCGTGCATGGCTTTTATACTCAACGCCTTAGAAGCCCTCCTTTAAGAGGCTAGGCTCTGGTTAACTAAGCAAACACTCGATCTCTGCCATTCTTTTTGGCGATATAGAGCGCTTTGTCTGCTCGTTTTAGCGTCTGCTCAAAAGTGGACTCACCGTGATGCTCAGAGACGCCAATAGAGATGGTAATGTTGGCTGATTTGGTTGGAATTTGCGCGCTCTCTTTCCGGTTTGATTTACTGGTTAACATTCGCGAATCATTTCGTATAGCGATCTTATAATCCCTCACTTTAATTCTAATCTCCTCTAAGTGAGGCATAATCTCCTCCACGTCCTTATTGGGGAATACTATGGCAAATTCCTCGCCGCCATAACGGTAGACTTTACCCCCACCTCTAATTTTATTCAGTTTACAGGCGACCAACCGTAAAACTTGGTCGCCAATGTCGTGACCAAAATTGTCATTAAACTTTTTGAAATGGTCGATATCGACCATCGCTACGCTGTAGTGACTATTAAGTGACGGCGCCATGGTATTGAGTGCTCGACGAGAATAAAGCCCGGTGAGATCATCGCGGTAAGCCAACTGGTGAGACTCAAACAAGATGGCAAGCAGATAAACGAGAGCGAGCAAACAGAGTAGCAGTGCCAGTGGTAATTCAGCCGGTAAGTAAAATTGAAATAACCAAATAAACAAGGTGACAGTGATAGTCGAATCGATTCGGCTACCACGTGACACACAGCTAATGCAGGTGACCAGCGTTGCGATTCCTATTGGAACCTGCATCGGCGTTAGTAGCTCCAGTACAGTAGGGATCGTATTGGCAGGCGGTTGGTTAATAAAGGAAATCATCGCTATTGAGCCAAACGCGATGGCAAAACAAAGCGCGATACCGAGTATAATCTTGATTGAATACACTGAGAACAAGGCTCTATCGCGAGTTATCGCGAATAGCATAATGATTAATGTTCCGGCGAGAAAGATAGGTTCGCTTATTGGCTCAATAAGACTCGCGTCAACAATATCACCATACTCAAGCAGGTAATAGCTAAGCAGTAACAGTGCCAGGTAAGTGATGCGGCTAAAGTTAAATTGCAACGCCAACAACGCCGCCACTGGGAGCAGGTAGAGTGGCAGTTCACTTATTGTTGGCATCCACGCTTGCCAAATGTACTCATAATATTGCGCAGCGGCAATACCGCTGAACACAATAAAAATGGGCATAAAGAGGTAGCGGACGCTACGTAAAAATACCGACACTGAATATCCTTATAAATGGCCTCTTCAATATTATAGACGAGGCTCGCAGATATCAGTCATTAGTTGTCCTTTGAGATGTATATACCCGTTCTACTTTAAAGTGCATGTTTCAGAGCTGCTTGAGCGGGTTCAATTCAAGGCGCAGTGTTGTCATAATGGTGGTTCCCTTATAAGAGAATGCAACACGGAAGTGGATCCGCTCAGGCGCTCCCGTTGGGTGGGTTTAAAAGTGATTTATACTGCGTCACAGACCTTGGCAATAGACCTGCTATTCCACAACCGTCTTGGCCTTGTCTAAATCACTTTTAATTCCCACTGAAAGCAAGCATCTTGAGAGAGAACGGGGATATATACCCATCTAAGCAATTGACAAGTCTCACTCAATATTTTAATCAGCCAACAATGCCTCATTAGTTGGACAGTCCGCATAAATCAGTCTTAACTTCAAAGAGGGTAAACTGAGTTTGTGATGGGAATTAAAATGAAAATCGATCAATATTTTCAAGGCCAACCTTGCTGGGTAGAGTTAGCATCGTTAGATATTGCGATCAGCAAGCCTTTTTATCACGCATTGTTTGCTTGGGATATTGTTGACATGCCCATCCCACAGGGTACCTATAGTATGTTCAATCTAGAGGGGGACGATCTCGGGGCTATGTATCAATTGCCTGTTGAGATGATCAAAACGGGTGAATTAAGCCAATGGCTGATCTACTTTGCTGTAGAGGATCTCGATAATACGTTGGTGGATGTGGCAGGTGCAGGCGGCACCATAGTGCTTGGGCCTCATGATGTTGGTGAGGCGGGAAGAATGGCAGTGATTACTGATCCTGAAGGGGCAAAGTTTGCGCTATGGCAGGCCAACAATCATATGGGAGCTCAGCGCGCTGGTGAGAAAGGTACTTTATGCTGGGTGGAACTGGCTTGTCGTCAGCCTAAGATCGCAAAGCCTTTTTACTCTCATGTCTTTGGATGGGGCTCGCGAGTGACGGACATGGATGGTATGGAGTACACCGCGTGGCAGGTTGGAAGCCAAGAGGTTGGCGGTATGATGACAATGACTGACGAGTGGGGCGATATGCGAGCCCATTGGATGAGCTATTTTACCGTCGGCGATTGTGATGCAAAAGCACTGCAAGTGGTTGAACTTGGCGGTGCGATTTGCGTTCCTCCGACCGATATAGCCAATGTGGGTCGTTTTGCTGTGGTCAATGATCCTAATGGTGCCGTGTTCTCGATCATTGAACTGAAAATCGCGTAAACATCAGTTTTGTGTGAGTAATTGTAAATTAATGGTTTTTTATGTTGTTTAATCTTTATTGTTTGGTTAATTTGTTTGACTCCGTAGGACGGAGCCTAATCAAAGATGGTTATTTGATTATTAATAAAATTAATTTAGGGAAGACTACAAATGGTAAAGAAATGGATTGGCTTGATGTTGCCTATTGTATTGGTTAGCGTGATGGGATGTGCGTCAACTAGCGACTCAGAGAGTGGAAATGAGACTGTTGAAAAATCAAAGAAAAGCTGTTAAAAAGTGAAAACAACTGGTTCACGGTTAAGTCGCTGTCACTAGCCTTTATGAGTAAAACATAAAAAAGCACTGCTCTAGGCAGTGCTTTTTTGTTTTAGGACTAAAGCAAAGCATTACCCATTATTAGTGGTGATGCCTTTATCTAGATTTCTGCCATAGATAAGCAGGTAAATAGCAGGAATAACAAATAGCGACAGTAATGGTGCGGTCACCATACCGCCGACCATAGGTGCTGCGATTTTCTGCATCACTTCATTACCTGTACCACTACCCCACATGATCGGTAGTAAACCGAAAAAGATCGTCGCTACGGTCATGGCCTTAGGGCGAATACGCATCACGGCTCCGTGGATCAGTGCTTCAGATAAATCGCTACGTTGATTGTATTGCCCTGCTGCTTTGCGATCTCTGATGCTGTTATTCAGGTATACCTGCATCACCACACCAAACTCTGCTGCCACACCTGCAAGTGCAATCATGCCCACCGATACTGCAACCGAGAAATTGAAGTCCAAAAAGTACAACAACCATGCGCTACCCACGAGTGAAAAGGGCAGGCTGAGCATGATCACTGACGCTTGGATGAACGAGCTGAACGTCATCATCAGTAGCATAAAAATCACGATCAGCATCAGTGGTACAACCAACTCCATTTTGGCTTCGACTCGCTGCATATACTCATACTGCCCGGCAAAGGTGTAGCTATAGCGTGATGGTAGCTGGATCTGCTCATCAAGTGCTGTTCTTGCTGCCTTAATGTATTCACCAATAGAGATATCTTTTAAGTCAACAAACACCCAACTGATTAAGCGACCATTTTCACTGGCTAGCATGGGGGCACCATCGCTTACAGTAATACTCGCTAAATTGCCTAAAGGTAAGTATTTACCGGTTTTAGTCATTACCGGTAAATCCTTGAGTTTCTCAAGACTATCGCGCAGTTCGCGCGGGTAACGAATATTGATGGGATAGCGCTCTTGGCCTTGAATCGATTGGCCAACTTGCATACCACCAATGGCCATTTGCACCACGTCTTGGATATCTCTAAGTGTCATCCCGTAGCGAGCCGCATTCTTAAGATCCGGTTCAATATCGATATAACGTCCACCACTGGTACGTTGGGCAAATGCCGATGCGGTGCCTGGCAGCTTGCTAACCACAGCCTCAATCTCGGTCCCAATCCGTTGTAGCTCATCGATATCGGCGCCTGATATTTTGATGCCGACAGGCGTTCTCACCCCTGTAGAAAGCATATCAATACGGGTTTTGATAGGCTGCACCCATGCGTTGGTCATGCCTGGTACTTTGACGGTTTTTTGCAATTCAGCAATAATCCCCTCAAGTGTCATCCCTTCTCGCCATGTCTCTGGCGGGTTAAGCATGATGGTGGTTTCTAACATAGTTAACGGCGCGGGATCGGTTGCCGTCATTGCGCGGCCGACTTTACCAAATACCCGCTTAACTTCAGGCACGGTTTTAATCAATCGGTCTGTTTGTTGTAAGATCTCGGCCGCTTTACCCGCACTGACGCTGGGTAAGGTGGTCGGCATATAGAGTAAGTCACCCTCTTCAAGCTCTGGCATAAACTCGCTACCCATTTTCGTCATTGGGTATACAGCACTGCCAAGAGCCACAATAGCCAGCAAAATCGTGACTTTAGGAAAACGTAATACCAAGCGTAGCATTGGCTCGTATATCGCAATCAATACTCGGCTGATGGGGTTTCTGCGTTCGTCAGGAATTTTGCCGCGAACAAAGTAACCCATTAATACCGGGATCAAGGTGATCGCCAATATCGCACTGGCCGCCATGGCGAAGGTTTTAGTAAATGCCAGTGGATGGAATAAACGTCCCTCTTGTGCTTCAAGTGCAAATACAGGCACAAAGCTCAATGTGATGATCAGCAAACTGAAAAACAGCGCTGGCCCAACTTCAACTGAGGCTTGCCGGATGAGCTCCCAATGAGCATCGCCTGTTGGCGCTTCACCGTTATGTTTTTCACGATAGTGCTCTAGGTGCTTATGGGTGTTTTCGACCATCACAATGGCGGCGTCCACCACGGCACCAATGGCGATGGCAATCCCCCCTAGACTCATAATGTTGGCGTTAACACCAATAATATTCATCACGATAAAGCTGATTAATATCGAGATTGGCAGTGAAATAATCGCCACCAGTGTCGAGCGGGCATGCAGCAAGAAGACGAGACAAATAATGCCAACCACTAACATCTCTTCTAGCACTTTATGTGTCAGGTTCTCTACCGAATTGAGGATCAGTGTTGAGCGATCGTAAGTGATCACTAACTCAACCCCATCGGGTAAACCATTTTCAATCTCTTTTAGCTTATCTTTTACATTGTTGATGGTGGCTAGCGCGTTTTCGCCGTAGCGCATCACTACAATGCCGCCAACGACTTCGCCTTCACCATCCAACTCGGCGATGCCACGGCGAGCGGCTGGACCGGTACGCAGCTGCGCGACATCTTTCATCAAGATAGGGGTGCCAGACTCAGACACTATGCCGAGCGGGATCTCTTCAAAATCATCTAAGGTTTGGCGGTAGCCAGACGACGTGATCATGTACTCCGCTTCTGCCATCTCAATGACAGAACCGCCCGTTGAGCTGTTGGAGTTGTCTAAGGCATTTTTAACCGTCATCAAATCGATTTGATATAGGGCTAACTTATGCGGATCGACAATGATTTGATACGACTGCTCCATACCACCGATAGTGGCTATTTCTGATACGCCCTCAACGCTTTGTAACTCAAGCTTTAAGAACCAATCTTGCAAAGAGCGCAACTGAGCGAGGTCATGTTGACCCTTGCGATCGACCAAGGCATATTGAAATACCCAGCCTACTCCCGAGGCATCAGGCCCTAGGGTAGGTGTTACGCTGGCCGGCAGTTGTCCTTGGGTTTGCGACAAGTACTCCAATACTCGAGATCGTGCCCAATAGATATCGGTGCCGTCTTCAAAAATAATGTAGACGTAAGAGTCGCCAAACATTGAAAAGCCACGGACGGTCTTCGCACCAGGCACGGCCAACATGGCAGTTGATAATGGATAAGTGATCTGGTCTTCCACCAACTGTGGTGCTTGCCCTGGGTAAGAGGTTTTCACAATCACTTGCACATCTGATAGATCGGGTAATGCATCAAGGGGTGTCATGCGCATAGCTTGGTAGCCAATTAAGGCGATTATCGCAGTAAGCGCTAACACCATCACCCGCTGTTTAATCGCGGCGCTAATAATTTTCTCTAACATATCGTAGCCCTCCGATTAATGACTTGCGTGTGGATCGTCAGTAACATTGCTATTACTGCCACTTAAGCGCTGCAAACTGCCCTGAATACTGGCTTCTGAATCCAATAAGAATTGGCCAGACACTATCACTTTATCGCCAGCTTTTAGCCCTTCGATAATTTCAGCTTTTCCTTGGGAAATTATGCCCACTTTTACGCTGACAGAGGTAAATTTATTATCGTCTCGTTGCACCACGACTCGGTTCTCTCGGCCGGTAAGAATGAGCGCCTCGGTAGGAATGGACAGTACGTTTTTCTTTGGACCACCAAAGAGCGTGACATCAACTAAGGTGCCTGGCTTGAGTAGTTTTTCGGTATTTTCTAGCTTGATACGTACTCGCATTGCCCGCGAGACAGGATCCAGCTCTGGGTAGATGTAATCAATAGTCGATTCCAAATCAAACAAACCTTGAGAGGCGGAAGTCACCTCCACGGGGCGACCTTGTTCTAGCCAGCTTTGTTCGTTTTCAAACACGTCGGCAATTACCCACACACTGCTTAAATCAACAATTTCAAACAGCGTATTGCCAGGTTCAACATACATCCCATGGCGTACTGACAAGAGACTAACAAAACCATCTTGGTCGGCGTAATAAGGGACGCGATAAGTGGTTTCACCAGTTTGCTCTAAATGCTTGATGGTATTGGAGCTAACACCTAATAGTTCGAGACGTAAACGCGCTTTGCGCAGTAATCCTGCACCGCGATTCTTGTCTTGTTTGAGGTAATCGATAGCTTGCATGTAATCGTCTTGCGCATTAATGAGTTCTGGAGAGTACAATTCATAAAGAAGTTGCCCTTTCTTTACGCGTTGACCAACGGTATGCACCATTAAGGTTTCAATCCAGCCGCTAACGCGTGTATGCGCATGGCCAATAGCGTTTTCATTGTATTGCACGGTACCAATGGTCTTGACCTGCTTCCACAGAGTGCCCTCGGTGACTTGCTCGCTGCGCATGCCAAGAGCTTGTTGCATGCCGCCGGATACGCCGACAACGACCTCTTCAGTAACCCCACCTACAGTGACCTTTTCTAAGTTCATGCCGCATATAGGGCAAGTGCCTGGCACGTCAGAAACGACGTGAGGATGCATTGGGCAGACATATTTTATATTGCCATCCCCATTTGATTGAGCGGCAGGAATTAACGTCGGTTTTGGCTGACTTAGCAATTTCTCTGCTTTAGTTTGTGGCGCAACGGCTATTTTAGAGGCATCACTTTGATGACTGGCATGATCGTGGCCAGCATGTTCATTAGGGAGAGCTTCCTCCTCCTCTTCCTTGACTAAAAACATGTTACATTTTGGACATCGACCCGGTTCATGGCTCGTGACTTCGGGGTGCATGGGGCAGTAGTAATCTTTGTTCACTGCTGCGACAGTATCTGCTATTAATGTTCCACTCGATGATTCATCTTTGACGAGGAACATCTTACATATAGAACAACGGCCAGCTTCATGGCTGGTCTCTTCTGGATGCATTGGGCAGTAATATTCAGCGTTATGTTGCTGATTTTGTACTGTGGTTTCAGATTGCTCTTGTGATAGAGCTTGGCTGTAGCCAAGTATCGGGGTTGCAGCAACTAATAAGCTGCTTAGCGCACACACTGCGTTTTTACGAAACTGTTTTGATTTGAATAAACTCATAATGCCTTATCTCCACCCTAGCTTTTAGTGATGCATGTGACTTTTTTTATCGGCGTTTTCGCTATTTGCGATAGGCGTTAAGTCCATGCCACATTTAGGGCAGCTATCACCCGCTTTACCCGTAATTGCAGGGTTCATTGGACATGCGTGAGTGTCAGCAGTCATCTTATGATGAGCTGTCTTTCCCTTTTTTGGGCAAGAATCACAGTTATGTCCAGCGGCTTTTGTTGCTTTCAAGTCCATACCGCATTTAGGGCAAGAGTCGCCCTTAGCGCCGGTGACTTCAGGATGCATTGGGCAAGCGTAGCTTTGACTCTGCTCGGCGCCGTGATCATGTGCATGCGCTGATACAGCAGGTGCCCAGGTTAAAAACAAAAAGGTAGTTAATACCATGCTAATAAAGGTTTTCATAACTTAACTCCATCAAAGAGATGGCCGAATGCTGTAAGTGCTAATGCACAAAACAATTAACGGCTTAAATAATTGCTTAATAAGAATAAATAACGTTTTAAAAATGTAGAGACAGGGGGGCGTCTCGATTTACGCTATTGGAGGTCTTAAATCTTGTGGCAATGAGATAGAGTGGAAATGAGGCATTGGAGTGGCCATTGCAATATCGGAGGTGTTGTTGCCAGGCCATGACAACACATTAAACAGTGAACCTGTTACTGAAATTACCAAGCAATGGTTACAATCACTCTGGCATGATCCGTTGCCGTTGCAGCAATTCTTAGAGTTGCCGGGAAGCATTTGCGTATCCTCATCAGAATCACAGCAATGAGTGTTGCTATCTATTTGCTGTTGGTGGCATTCAGCCCCATCTTGCATGCTCATCATTGGCATATCATCAGCCATCGCATTCGGTACCATCAATGATCCATTAGATAGCATTAGCTGACTCAACAAAGCGAGTAGCGTAAAGGCTATTAATGTATGACGGCGAAGGATGCTAAACATGATGGTTCCAAGTAATGTGCTTTGATTAGTCTAACACAGCAAAAAAGTTACACATTGATAAAGTTCACAAATTCACTTTATCAATGTGTTAACAGCTGCGGGAGCTAGATTGCTATTTTTGCAGTAATATTTTAGCCATCAGTTGGCTATGAGTCATCAATGCGACCTGTTTCTCGCTACCGCTATCATCGGTTAACTTAATATAAGGCGAGTTGATAAACTGGTAAGCATCCTCTTCAGATAAAATACTCGGGGTGATCGCCTCATAGTTAGCGGCCGTTTCCAGATCGATATAGAGATATAGCGGTTCAGAGCGGACCCAATTAGAGTCATCGGCATTTGATTCAAAAAGATCGCGGTACTGTAGCTCAATTAAGTTTTGACCGTTCTCCAGTTGCAGGTATCGACTGTCAACATTATTTAACCCATTCACTCCGAGTACTTCAAGTGATTCAGGAAAAGAAACAGAGGCTGCCATACTGGTGAAACTGGCAAGAGAAAGTGCGATAACGCTGATAAATTTTTTCATAATAAACTCCAAACAAAACCGGTAACCATGGGCTGAATGCCTATGGATAAATTACATAGATGTAAATTGCGCTGAGCGCTTGTGATTTAAGGTTAAGCTTGCAGTGAGATCGGTGGTGGGTTAATTGATGCTTGTTCCGCAGTTTGAGGAGACCAAAAGATGGTTTGTAGGCTCTGTCCCGCTTGTTGAGAGCCGAGGTTGAGCTGAGCTTGTGCAATAATAGCGGGGATAGAAACACAGTGTGATACACAATCACCCATGCCTAACACCTCACACAATGCGTCACAATCAACCATGCTCGTGTTAATGCTTAGCATGGCGCTACCACAGCTGGGTGTATCTTGATGGGGAACGGCTATTGAGCTTATCAACACTGGGTTTATCGGTAGCTGAGTTAGTTCGATTTGCTGAACATGTTGGGAAGCGTGTGAGCTGGCATGCAAAAATTTAGGCATAGCCATCGCTGGTGAAAGCAAAAATTGCCCGACCAGTGAGATGAGTAATGCTAAATATGCGATGCGTTTGCACATGTTCAACTTTTCCAAATAATGATGATGTAACTAGATAGACCTTGCTACTAGGTAATTAGTTTCAGGCTACACATATATTTTTTATATTTGTTTGAACTCTGACTCATTTTCACATCTTGAAAAACTCAATTAAATGCTTTAAATACCGCATTATCAAGCCGATAAGACATAATCCTTGCGATAAACAAGGCTTTAGGCTAACTTTAGTGAAAGCGCATATATAGTGAGCAATTTTTGATTCAGTTGAGAGAGTTAGAGCCATGTCTCATTTTGCACTTTTAGTCCCAGATTAATCAGTAGGATATGGTTTATACTAGACCGCATAAATAGAGATGAAGTAAAACTTACATCGATATAAAAATTAAATATTTGGAGATGAGTGATGAACTGGCGAGCACTATTTAAACCTAGCGCAAAATTTTCGATTCTAGCATTGTTGGTCGTTGGTATCGTAGTTGGTGTTGTAGGTTATTTTGCGACACAACAAACTTTGCATGCAACAAGTTCAGATCAGTTCTGTATGAGCTGCCATAGCAATCATTCATTGAAAGATGAAGTGATGGCTTCTGCGCACGGCGGAGGACGCGCAGGTGTTACTGTGCAGTGTCAAGACTGTCACTTACCGCACAATCCAGTTAAGTACCTAGTTAAGAAAATTATTGTGTCTAAAGACCTATATGGTTTCATGACTATCGATGGTTTCAATACTCAAGCATGGTTGGATGAAAATCGTAAAGAGCAAGCCGATCACGCACTTAAGTACTTTAAAGGCAATGACTCAGCTAACTGTCAGCACTGTCATACTCGTATTTACGAAAACCAACCTGAAGCAATGAAGAAGATGGCGAAGAGAATGCACGCTAACAACTTCAAGAAAGCTGATGATAAGCGTAAGACTTGTGTTGATTGCCACAAAGGCGTTGCTCACGTTTACGTTAAATAAGACTCAGTAAACAACAAGCACTATGAATGCAAGTTAGATGAGCTAGCATTCACAGCTTAAAGCCCCATGATAGAAATATCACGGGGCTTTTTTGTGGCTGTTATTTGGGAATCGATAGGGCAGAGACGGTAAGTCGATAGAGCTGAGACGGTAAGTCGATAGAGCTGAGACGGTGAAGCCGGATAGGGCTGAGATGGTAAGTCGATAGGGCTGAGACGGTAAAGCCGATAGAGCTGAGACGGTGAAGCCGATAGAGCTGAGACGGTGAAGCCGATAGAGCTGAGACGGTGAAGCCGATAGAGCTGAGACGGTGAAGCCGATAGAGCTGAGATGGTGAAGCCGGATAGAGCTGAGATGGTGGAGCCGGATGGAACTGAGGTGGTGAAGCCGGATAGAGCTGAGATGGTGAAGCCGGATAGGGCTGAGATGGTAAAGCCGGATGGAACTGAGGTGGTGAAGCCGGATAGAGCTGAGATGGTGAAGCTGGATGGAACTGAGGTGGTGAAGCTGGATGGAACTGAGACGGTAAAGGCGGTGGGGCTGAGATGGTAAGTCGATAGGGCTGAGACGGTAAAGCGGATAGAGCTGAGATGGTGAAGCCGGATAGGGTTGAAGCATAGGTTAGGAATAACCGAAATAGCAAAGAATATGCAGCTTGCTGAGTATCCTTTGCTTTGCCGTCAGCGAAGCGCCCGTCTTAGACTTTTCGTCTAAGCACTTGTCGACTTAGTATATTTCGGCTGTTAACCGTTCTAGCTTTTTTGTTGAGCCAAAACCTGTTGGCGATATTGCAGTAAGCTAAAGACGCCGAAAATAAACACTTGTAGATAATCGCCCTTTTTTAACGCTATTAGGCTTTTAAAAATAGTGTGAAAGATCATCGTTTGGAAGCTGTGCATAAGCACTGTCACGGCCAGAAGAATATTCAAAATAACGGCAATGTTTCCGTCAAATGGCACCGCTAGATTATAAAACATCATTAACCATGCCAAGGCGGTGGCTAGCTTTCCTAACAGTAAAACCAGTTTCATTTAAACACTCTCCTCAGCACCTTGAGTATCGTCAGTTTCCTGCTGTGGGCTGTATTGATATAAACGATAGATCACTTGTCCTGCTTTTTTCTCTTTAAGTTGTGTCCAACTCGCGGGCACATCAAGCTGTGCTAATTCAGACTCAGTTTCAACATAGATAAGTGCGTCAGCGAGTAACCATTGCTGCTGATCTAGCAATTGGATACTTTTCTCTGTCAGTGACTTTCTGAAAGGCGGGTCGATAAATACAATATCAAAGCCTTTATCAGGCGTTGTCGCTAATAGCTTTAAGCTATCGCCCTTAATCACATCGGCGTCGTCACACTTTAACGTCGCTAAGTTTGCAACGAGTTGCTTTGCCGCCTGCGGTTGTAGCTCAAATACTCGGGCATAGGCAGCGTATCGTGACAAAGACTCTAAACTCAGCGCACCACTACCACCAAAACAGTCCAGCACTCTGGCGCCACGTACATCGTTTGCTATCCAATTAAACAAGGTTTCACGCACTCGGTCAGTCGTGGGGCGCAATCCTTCTAGATCATGAATAGGCAGTTTGCGTGATCGCCACTGGCCAGAAATAATCCTTACTTGGCCACTTGAGAGTATTTTTTTGACCATGGTGTCCTCGTGATTTTGCCTTATGGCAGAAAGTGGTAGACTATAGCGTCTGATTTAAGGTCGTTATTTTATATCAAAGCATCACTAAAAGGTAAAAAGCCGTCGTGTACATACGATTCGGTTATATTTTTGCTGCTTTAAGCAGCGTAATTTTGCCATGCTTTTGATATAACGTCCTCCTCCTAACGCATTTATGTACAGCTATTTGAGCATCGGTAAAACACATGGCAAAGAAAGGTTTTTTTTCCTGGTTCCGCAAGGATAAATCTACAGAACAACCACAGGAAGCTGAAGCAGAGTTAAACGTATCAGCTTCGGCTGAAACTGAGCAAGCTGACGCTAAACAAATTGAAGCTGATAACGTTGCTGCAGAGCTCGTTGAATCAGAAAGAGTCGCTGCAGAGCAAGTCGCAGAAACGGAAGCTGCACGTATTGCCGCTGAGCAGGCAGAGGCTGAAACAGTCTCTGCCGAGCAAGCCGCAGAAACGGAAGCTGCACGTATTGCCGCTGAGCAGGCAGAAGTTGAAAGAGTTGCTGCCGAGCAAGCCGCAGAAGCTGAAGCTGCGCGTATTGCCGCTGAGCAGGCAGAAGTTGAAAGAGTTGCTGCCGAGCAAGCCGCAGAAGCGGAAGTTGTACGTATTGCCGCTGAGCAGGCAGAGGCTGAAAGAGTTGCAGCCGAGCAAGCCGCAGAAGCGGAAGTTGTACGTATTGCCGCTGAGCAGGCAGAAGTTGAAAGAGTTGCTGCCGAGCAAGCCGCAGAAGCGGAAGCTGCGCGTATTGCCGCTGAGCAGGCAGAGGCTGAAAGAGTTGCTGCCGAGCAAGCCGCAGAAGCGGAAGCTGCACGTATTGCCGCTGAGCAGGCAGAGGCTGAAAGAGTTGCTGCTGAGCAAGCCGCAGAAGCGGAAGCTGCGCGTATTGCCGCTGAGCAGGCAGAGGTTGAAACAGTCGCTGCCGAGCAAGCTGCACAAGCTGCACAAGCTGACAATATAGCAACAGAGCAACAACCAGAGCCGCAAGCTAAGCCGGTAAAAGAGGGATTATTTGCCCGACTTAAACGTGGTTTAAAGCGTACGAGTGCAAGTATTGGTAGTGGCTTTGTTGGTTTATTTAGCGGCAAAAAGATTGATGACGATCTTTTTGAAGAGTTAGAAGAGCAGCTACTGATCGCTGATGTCGGTGTTGAAACCACCACCCGCTTGATTAAAAATTTAACCGAGCAGGCCAGTCGCAAACAGCTCAAAGATGGTGAAGCGCTGTATGAGCTGATGCGTGATGAGATGCAAAAAATATTAGATCCGGTATCAATTCCACTAATTCCAGAAAATGCAGATGGTCCGTTTGTTATTTTAATGGTCGGTGTCAACGGTGTGGGTAAAACCACGACTATCGGCAAGCTGGCTAAGCAATATCAAGCTGAAGGTAAAACAGTCATGCTAGCGGCGGGTGATACTTTCCGCGCAGCAGCCGTTGAACAGCTGCAAGTGTGGGGACAGCGTAATGATATTCCGGTAATAGCACAGCATACGGGTGCCGATAGTGCATCAGTGTTGTTTGATGCTCTGCAAGCCGCAAAGGCACGTAAGGTTGATGTGCTGATTGCCGATACCGCAGGTCGCTTACAAAATAAAGCACACTTGATGGACGAATTAAAGAAAGTCGTACGTGTGATGAAAAAGCAGAACCCAGCAGCCCCGCATGAAGTGATGCTCACCCTAGATGCAAGCACAGGCCAGAATGCGATTAACCAAGCAAAAATTTTCCAAGAGGCTGTGGGAGTCACAGGGATCACTATTAGTAAGCTAGATGGCACCGCAAAAGGCGGGGTGATTTTTGCAATTGCTGACAAATTTGGTATTCCTATTCGTCATATTGGTGTTGGTGAGCAGATTGACGATCTTCGTACTTTTGATGCAAAAGACTTTATTGAAGCACTGTTTAGTCAATCAAAAGACGACATAGACACAAAATAGCGTTAGTTTATAAACCTTAATAGCGATATCGACGACGAAGAAATCTAATTAATGATTCGATTTGAGCAAGTAAGTAAAGTTTATACCGGCGGGCAAAAAGCGCTATCGGATGTGAGCTTTCATTTAAAGCGTGGCGAAATGGCGTTTCTTACTGGTCACTCTGGTGCGGGTAAGAGTACCTTGCTTAAGTTGATCACGGTAATTGAACGCGCTAATGGCGGCAAGGTGTCAATTAACGGTCATGACATTGCTAAGCTCCGCCGTGCTCAAGTGCCTTATTTACGTCGGGATATCGGGATGATTTTTCAAAATCATCACCTATTAATGGAAAAGAGTGTATTTGATAATGTCGCACTACCGTTAATTATTGAAGGTTTTTCCCATGGAGAGATCCGTAAGCGAGTGGCTGGTGCACTTGATATGGTTGGCCTCTATGGTAAAGAACGACATCATCCCATTATGCTTTCAGGCGGTGAACAGCAACGTGTCGGTATTGCCCGAGCGATTGTGAATAAGCCGCCGCTATTACTTGCCGATGAACCCACGGGTAACTTAGATCCTAAATTATCGATGGACATACTGCGCCTGTTTGAAACTTTTAATGATTCAGGTACCACGGTATTGATCGCAACGCATGACTTAGGTCTTATCGCACGCATGAAATACCGCACTCTCACGCTTAAGCAAGGTCGTGTGCTTGGCGCTCAAGAATTAGATCAATCTGACACTTTAGGTGCCTACTGAGGATTATGATGAATAAGCAACCTCAGTTAACTCGCAGCAAACTACCCATATCCGGTCAAATAGTGATGTTTTTTATTCGCCATATCCAACACGCTATGGCGAGTTTAGGTGAGTTATGGCGCAATCCCATTTCATCATTAATGACGATGGCCGTACTTGGAGTCAGTCTCAGTTTGCCAGCTGCGTTGCAAGTGCTGGTTAAAAATGCCGAAACTATCACTCAATCATGGAACAGCGCTGCCGAAATATCGTTATTTGTCGATGAAGGGCGCAGTGAAAAAAGTATTCAAAGTTTGATCGCTCGACTCAAAGTTTACCCCGAAGTGGCAGAGGTTAATTATATTAATCGTGATCAAGCCCTAGAAGAGTTTCAACGGCTTTCAGGCTTTGGTGAAGCATTATCCTATTTAGATGTTAACCCACTTCCAGCTGTCGTGATGGTGACGCCCAGTCTTAAATATTCAAGTGCTACGGGCGCGCGCGAGTTGCTGAGAAAGCTGGAGCAAGAAGCTGAAGTGAGTTTTGGTCGACTTGATATTGAATGGTTAGAACGATTACAAGCCGTAGTGCGTTTACTTGAACGCACGGTATTGGCGATTGCAGCGCTACTGGTGTTAGCGGTTGTGCTTGTTATAGGTAACACTATTCGCCTCGCTATTATGAACCGCCGTACCGAAATCGAGGTGATGAAGCTTGTTGGTGCCACGGAAGCCTTTATACGAAGGCCATTCCTTTATACCGGTATTTGGTTTGGTATCATTGGTGGCATATTAGCCTGGGTGATTATTAATTTACTGGTATGGTATTTAGACTCCGCACTGGCTGAGTTACTTGGTTTGTATGGCAGCCAGCTGCATATGGAATCACTGACATTAACAGAGCTTGGGCAACTGGTTCTATTAGCTTCATTTTTAGGTTGGCTTGGCTCATACCTCTCCGTACGCCAACATTTGCGGGCTATTGAACCTTCATAGTTATATATTAGGTATAGATGAGGCGCAAAGGCAAAGATGAACTATCCTTCATTTGCGTTGTCTCTATGTAGGTGTGAAAATTCAACCGTATTAGATAACGCCGATGGTTGACATATTTTGTCAATTAGTCGATAGTTCACGGTCCATCTCAATAGAGGTGTGATTTTCAGGTTTAGTTAGACCGTAGTATTAGTAATAAGTAGCAGGAGCGTGAATGACAGATCAAACGCAAACAATGGCACTAATGGTTCCTCAAAGTAGTGGAAGCCTCGAGTCTTATATTCACTCTGCGCATAGAATTTCTATGTTGGATGCAGAGACAGAACATGAGCTGGCGAAGCGTCTGCAGGAAACCGGTGACCTACAAGCTGCGAAACAACTGATTATGTCGCACTTGCGCTTCGTGGTACATGTTGCAAAAGGCTATTCTGGATACGGTTTACCGCAAGCCGATTTAATTCAAGAAGGCAATATTGGCCTGATGAAAGCCGTTAAGCGTTTTGACCCAGATGTGGGTGTGCGCTTGGTGTCATTTGCTGTTCATTGGATCAAAGCAGAAATTCACGAATATGTGCTTAAAAACTGGCGCATAGTTAAGGTCGCAACCACAAAAGCACAGCGTAAGTTGTTCTTTAACCTTCGTAAAACTAAAAAGCGTCTTGGCTGGTTTACGGATAATGAAGTAGGCATGGTTGCAGAAAGCCTAGGTGTTGCAAAATCTGACGTGACCGAAATGGAATCACGCATGGCAGCCCAAGATCCCGCTTTTGATTTGGCCAGCGATAACGATGATGAGAAAGACTATGCACCTATGCATTATCTTGAAGATCATTCATCTGATTTGGCTAACCAAGTTGAAAATGATAACTGGGAAAAAAATAATCAAACGCGCCTGCTTTCAGCTATCAAAACACTTGATGAGCGTAGTCAGCACATTCTTCAGGCTCGTTGGTTAAATGAAGATAAAACAACGCTACAAGAGTTAGCGACCACTTATCAAGTATCGGCAGAGCGAATCCGACAACTTGAAAAGAATGCCATGAACAAACTAAAAGGGCGAATGGAAGCTTAAGGCTTTTTATTTGCACTGACTGAAACCTGCTACGGCAGGTTTTTTTATGTCTGGAACATTTATGCCGAAAGCCCATGGATGGGCAGCTTACGGCTTTATGTCTGGAACATTTGTTTCAGACATTGTTTTTGAAATCAAGCTGCGCTTGACCAAAGTCGTGGGATTCCATCCCACACCCGGCCAAGAAGGGGTCAACAGCAACCCCCTCTTGGATCACCCCTGCCGCCCCAGACGAAGTTGTCTCCCTCGTACTTATGGATAAATCACTAACGCTTCCGATGGGGCATCCTGCCTGCGAAAGCTAACCCGACATCTCTGTCGGGCTTACGCGATTTATTCCAACGTACTTCGGCAACTTCGATGGGGAATAGGTGTTTTCTGTTCGTTAGGTATGAAATCTAACTGTTGAGTTCCTATTTTTAAACTCAAATGCCTAATGGATGCGCTTTTCGAAACCAGTGTAGATGCAGCAGAGGTCGTTGAAAACAAGGCCAATTCTGTTCCAGACAGAATACGGCATTCCATCCATCCTTGGAGGTCAGATGTTTTCGTTGAGGCCACAAGGACGTGCTTGCGGCGAGCCTCAGCAGTATCTGCACATGCGGTCGTTCATTCATATCTGCCCCATATGGATATGGGAAATGTCTTTATGATGTCGGGGACATCATTGACCATGTGATCACGACATTCGGACATCCTGTCCAGCACCACCGCAGGTCATTGGAACCAATGTGGCTGGAGTTATTCTGAGACTTTATGCATAAGACCTAACAGCCGAGAAAAGTAGTAAATAGGAAATTCACGGCGTATATCAATCGGATTCTAATTTATGTGTCTAAAGTTGAATGAAATTCAACTTACTATTTAGTTAGAAGAATCGCTGCAATAATCTGTTTGCGTACAACCTTAATCCCTACTGTAGCGACATCTGGCCACGGGTAATAATATCTTGGCCGCTTGAAGCGGGCAATTTTGTCGGCGAGAAACTCTGTTAACTCTGCTTCTGACGGCTGACTTGCTAAATCATTAGCAAGTTTGATAATTGCTACAGGTAAGTGACCAAACTTGTCATCAGCTTTAGCGAAGACGATGGCATCAGCAATCAAAGGGTGCAGCTTTAACACGGCTTCAATCTCTTCAGGTTGCAGGTTTTCACCACCGCAAACAAACATGTTGTCTAAACGGCCGTCAATGCACAGATTGCCGTTTTTATCCCAATGTCCTAAGTCTGTACTGCGAAACCAACCTTGTATCTCTAATGAAGTGTCCTGTGGCTTATTAAGGCCATCGACACCAAGGTAGCCAAGAAACAAACAGTCGCCTTTTAGCCATATCTCACCGTCGACTATTTTTAACTCTCGTTGAGGTAAAAGTTGGCCGCTTGAGCTATCAGCACGGGCGATGCCAGTGGTGATCTGTGAGCCCATCTCGGTCATGCCGTAACTGGTAAAGGCGTTAATATTGAGCACTGCAAGTTGGTTGAGTAGATCGGCTGAAATCGCGCCACCACCTAACAGCATCGCTTTGACGTGATGGAAGCAGTGAGTGTCAGCGCTCAGTAACTGCTGCAGTTGCGCGCTGACCAATGACAAATGGCTGACTTGGTCTCTGGTTAACTGCTCGGCGAGGGTGATTGATTTATCTTCAAATACCACACAGGCACCCACGAGTGCACAACGATTGAGAATAGCCAGCCCACCGATATGAAACAGCGGCAGCGAGAGTAACCAGCTATCTGTCTCCATAATATCGATCAGCGTTTTAGCGCCTTTGGCACTGGCGATATGGTTCTGCAGGCTATGCACCGCGGCTTTGGGTAAGCCAGTACTACCTGAGGTGAGAATGGCATCTACTGCTTGCGCAGGATCGATCTTGAGCGACTGCTGAGGACTTGTTTTGCCAAACTCAAATTCTAGCAAGCGAGTGTTATCTTGGCCCAGTGTTAGCAGTTTAGCTTTTAGATCTGGTAATAGGGCTTGGGTGTTATTGGATAGCCAACAATAGCGATATTGATGAGTTTGGATTAATTCGATTAGCTGCTTTTGTGCAAAACGTGGTGAGACTGGGCAAAACAGTAGACCGTGGTCGACACATGCCCAGTAAAGCTTGAGTAGCTCGGGGTTATTATTGGCAATACAAGCGACTCTATCCCCTTGCTGCAGCCCTGCTTGCTTAAGCTGCTCACCAATAGCGACGACGTACTGGCTTAGCTGCTGATAACTGACGGCGTGGCCGCTAATCTTATAGGCGATTGAATCAGGTCGTTGCGTAGCAATCTGATGAATAGGTGACAGGATAAGGGCGTTAGCAGGACGGTTCGGCATAAGGGTCTAGTCCAACGCTAGTAGTAGTTGCAGATCGCTTAGCTGCAGGCATTTTGCTTTACCTGTACTTTGTACTAGGTCCTGGCTAAATGCGCTTAATGTGTCGATCCCTGGGACCTCATCTGGAGTCATAATGCTGGCCAAACGGCTGAGGGCTGCAATACCTAAACTGGCTTCCAAACTTGAGCTTAATATTGAGCGAACCCCGTGTTCGGTGGCCAAATGCTGCAAAGACTGCAACTTCTGTAAGCTACCCAGTAGCATAGGTTTGATGATGATGGCACAAAGCCCAGCTTGCATCTCAAACTGGTAGTGTGGGTCATTGAGTGACTCATCGAGTGCCCAAGGTGCTCCAATCGCGTTATAAAATATTGGGTTATCGGCAGGTCGGCTGCAAGGCTCTTCAATGTACTCAATCGCATGGATAGGGATACAGGCGATAAACTCGATGGCTTGTTGCAACTCAAAACCACGGTTTGCGTCGAGTCGTAGTTTTAAATCGGGACGTATGGCTAAGATCTGATGGATCAGCTGGATCTCATCTTCAAGGGACGTTTGTGCGACTTTGACTTTAACGGCGTGAATGTTGTTAGCCAGCGCGGCTACGCGCTCGGCAACTGCAGTTAACGGCTCATCCTGGTTTCGGTAAATTAGCGGAATGGTGCGAACTTCAAGGCTGTGTCCATCGAGTGAGCCCATCAGTTTGGCGTGCAGTAAACTTAAACCATAGGCTATGGCGTTTTGTTCGCTTGTATCGGCAAAATCAAGCAACTTATCGGCAGGCTGTTGATACAGCGCTGCTAGGTACTCACTGAGTTGTGCACTCGTTTGCAAAAGAGAGTGCTGACTAAAACCGGTGAGCTGATGTCCATCGACATCAATACCAGAAAGCGGTGCAATCTCCACCTGCTCAGTGCGCTCATCGGTACCGGAATTGATAGTCGCACAGAGCACCAAACCATGGCGCTCATCGATGCGTTGCTTACCCACGGGCAATAATCTATCGAGATCAATAGTGTATTGATGAAGGCTAAGTTTAGTGAGGATCATTAAGTGGGCCTATTGGATGATGGATTAAATGACGATGGCTTAAGCAGCTGTAATACTTGTTTGCTAAACGCAATGGGTGCAGCGCTATGGATATTGTGGCCACTAGCCGCAACAGCATACATAGCGATGGGATATTGTTGCTGCCAACGAGTCGCGAGTGAGAGAAATTTTTGGTCGTCAGAACCGGCAATAAAATAGCATGGTGCAGATATTATCGCTGGAGTGTCCCAAAGGTCAGCTTGCTCAGCAAGTGAAGTAGCTTGATAACAATTGCCTAGGGCTAAGGCTTGGTTACCACGGCGCTGCTGGATCATTGCTTGACGTTTGCTGGCACTAAGGTCGGCAAATACGGCTTGTTGATACCAAAGCGCTAAGAAATTCTCGATAGTCAGGCTATTTAATTTAGTTGCCCACAGTGCATCACTGGTTTTTCTTGCGGCTCTGTCATCTGCAGATTTAAGGCCTGGATGGCACGACTCGAGTATTAGGCTCAAAATATTCTCGGGGGCTTGCCGCGCAAGGTGCAGCGCAATACGGCCACCGAGCGAATAACCAACCAAGTGATACTGCTGAACCTTAAGCTGTAACAGTGTTTGCTGGATAAGTGCGGTGCAGGCATCAAACCCTGGTGTTGGCAATGTATGGTTAAGGCTCTGGCCGTGGCCAGGTAGATCGATGCTAATGCAATAATATTGCTTCGCGAGCACCTCTATCACCGCAGACCAATCGGCTTTACTGCCTAAAAAACCATGCAGCAGCACCATTGCTGGCATGCTGGGGTTACCTTGGCATTGATATGCCAACATCAGCTTTGTTTCACCCAAGTCGCGATATGCGCAATCTGATCAGTGGCTTGGTTTTGTGAAACGCTCACCTCGATGACTGACGGCCCTGCGTAGGTCATGGCATATTCGTAAGACTCGATAAAGTCATCGAGATCTTCAACTTGGTTGTAGGCTAAACCAAACATTGCCGCACCAAAACCAAACTCAAGCCCATGGGACAAACGATAGTAATCGGTTCGTAGCTGCTCGTTTGGCACTGGCAGTAAATTGAAAATGTTACCGCCATCATTATTGAGGACCACAATGATTAACGGACTGGTGACGCTGCGCGCAATCGCCAGAGAGTTCAGATCGTGTAGTTGTGAAATATCGCCAATAATCAGTGTGGTTGGCTTTTTTTCCGCAATGGCAACGCCGCATGCGGTGGCGAGTAAGCCATCTATCCCTGAAGCACCACGATTGGTGAAGACCGTGGCGTGTTCTGCGCTAATAGGGGCAAACATATCAAATAGTCTGACAGGCAAACTGTTGCCAATAAATAGCTGGTGCTGGCTCGTTTGGCGTTTAGCAATTGCTCGTATGGCTTGCGCCTCACCGAATTGAGCATGATCAATTTGCTGCTGGTATAAGGTTTCTAGCGCTTCATTCTGCTGCACTAATGCTAAGGCCCATTGAGCCTGAGATGAGCGTGGCCAAGGTAGCGCGCTAAAGGTGTTAGCGTGCGCAATCCATACCTGTTTAGCTTTATGGTTAGGGTCGAGTCTTTGCTGCTGCGGCAATACTTGCCAGTAGTCTTTCCAGTTATGCTCGCTCAAATAACTGCTCAAGCGTTTTGACAAGATACGCCCGCCAAACACAATCACTTTTTCGGCCTGTGCTAGCAGAGCTTGCGACTTAGGTTGCAGTAACAATTGGTCGATATTACCAATGGCGGCACTGCTTTGTCGCAGTTGTGATTGGGCATCGGTCACTATGGGCCAGCCGAGCTTTATCGACAATGCGATCAGTTGCTCTGGGTGATGCTCTGGTGCCAGTGTCGCCGCGACAATAATGCCTTTACCATGGACAAACCTTGCTAGCGCATCGTGGGTTGGCAGTTGTGAAGCAGTTTGGGCTGCGTACTGAATATAAGGTGCTTTAGTTTGCTGCCATTGGGCTATCGGCTTTAAGTAATGACTAAAGTCTGCTTGAGGCGCTGCTGGATAGAGTGGCTCGCGGTACATACAGTTTATATGCACGGGTTGTGTTTGGTTACTGACGGCATCATCGATTGAGCTCAGTAATGCCGCTGGGCTAATGCTCTTGTCTGGCGTGGGCAAGTTTAGTGACTTGGCATATTGAGCGAAAATAGCGGGCTGAGTCATCGCTTGGTTAGCGCCACAGTCGATAAGCTCTGGTGGACGATCGCCTGAAAGCACAATCAGTGGCACTTGGGTTAGCCAAGCTTCAATAATAGCGGGGTAAAGGTTAGCCACTGCGGTGCCAGAGGTGGTAATAATAGCCACTGGCGCGCCACTGGCCTTGGCAATGCCCAGCGCCATAAAGCCTAAGCCTCTTTCGTCAAAATGCAGATGTTGGCATAGCTTGTCCTGCTTAGCCGCAGCAAGGGTTAACGGGGTTGAGCGCGACCCCGGCGCCATACAGACATGTTTGACCCCTAGACGAGCAAGCTCCTCTAAGATTAATGTTCCCCAAAGCAGGTTTAATTCAGCTGTATGTTTAGTTTGCATAGTTAATTACCATCCCAATGATAATGTTAGTTTAACTTGCTTTAGTGCAAAGGAATATGATCGTCCTTGGTTTTCTTAAATCTAAGGATTTTCACTGGCAGCGAATAAATCAATAGTCGGTTTTCGACAGTTAAGCACCTAGTAATAGGTGTCATCGTGATTAACATATCGGAGTGTTGAATTTATCGCAGGGCTTATGAATGTACTCACTATAAGTGGAGCTTTTAAATTTATATCCTTTGGCGAAAGCCATCATTTCTGTCTACGACCAAATGCCATTGTTAACCCGCTGTGAGGTCAACACAAAATGTTATTGTCGACTTTGCCACTACTCTAGGTTCTCGTACTTCAATTATTGCTTTAACATGCCGTACAAAGTAATACCAATTGTATTAAATACCTGTTCATTCAGTGCTTTGAAAGCCACCCTACGGGAAGCGCTAAATACTTAATAGAATGACTATAGCGGCGGTTATTTACGCAAGCTATCAAGATGATTTTCCAAGGCATAAATATCATATACGCCATTTGGACGATGCTGTAAAATAGCGGAGTGACAATAATATAAGTTCAAACGTTCTATTTACATCGAGAAGAAGATTGGAGTTAAAAAAACATTGAAAAGTAAGGGCTTTACACTCATCGAGCTGGTGGTTGTTATCATTATATTGGGGATCCTTGCGGTCGCCGCAGCTCCAAAATTTTTAAACATAAGTAGCGATGCACGTATAGCATCCCTAGATGGGTTTGTAGGTGCTGTTAAATCAGCGAATTCAATTGTAATGAGTAAGGCTGTTCTCGCGGGAGTTGCATCGGCTAAAGTTGAAACAAACATCCCGAATACTGATTTATATGTGCTTGACGGTTCTATGAGTATTAAACCTGAACACATAAAGGCTGCAATGAATGTTGATGGGTTTATGATTACTGATTATCCAAACAATTCGACTATGCTAAGTACTTACGTATATTTGGGGGATAAAATATTAGAATCGCAAGAACTTAGAGCCCTGAATTGTTTTGTTCAACTTTCACGATCAGTCGGCGTTGGTAATATTGTTAATAGTGAATTGAAGGTGAACAAATTTTACGATGGCTGTTAAATTGAATTAGACATATGTGGGCCAGAGTACAATTTAGTGCCAAGCGTTCGGCTTTGGATTTGGCCTTTAATCGAAAGTTGGCAGTTACTCCTTAAGACTCTCTTGTCAAAAATAGTGTTAGCAATGACTGATACATTCCTATCGAAGATAGTCATAACCGCGTAAACGCGGGAGTGGTTAGCATAACGCTGACTGCTAACCAGCAGACAGATTGCGACTGATAACCACTTAGAGAGTGTTGGCCTGCGCCAAAACTGAGTTCGGAGGGTATTGCCATAACATGCCAGTGGCAATGACCAGCGCCATGGCAAGTCGATTATCGCTTTCCTTCTTACGTCATTTCCAGTTTTATATGATTAACCTTGATTGTCTATCCACTCACTCATCACCACATGGGTTTTAATTTTGGTGATATCGTCTTGAGCATCAATAAACTCACGGATCTCGTGTAGACGTTTCATTGATGCCGCAGTGGCATAGATCAGTAGATCCATATCGCCAGTGATGCCTTTACAAGTAATAATTTCTGGGATGGTATGGAAAATTTTGATGATATCGGCGCAGTTGGGGCATTTGTGTTGGATTTCAAAGTAGGCAGAGACTCCATCAGTTTGGGATGCACTTAATATCACTTGATAACCACGAATAGTACCCGATGATTCCATCTTCTTTATTCGCTCAGTGACCGCAGAGCGTGATAGATTCACTGCCGCCGCAATGTCTGAGATGCTGCGGCGTGCATCTGATCTTAAGGCACTTAAAATGGCATTATCAAACTTGTCCATGATCAATTCCAACATAATGACGGCATTAAAGTAAAATACCGACAAAATGACGGTAGATTTGGTGAAGGTGACGGCGATTAAACGCAGAAAGCTAGTCAGTCTAGAATTATAATGGTGCCATTGTAAACCAGAGCATATAAGACATGAATCAAATACAAGGAACCATAGGCCGCTGGCAGGGTGCCGGGCTTATGGCCACCACTTTGTTGGGTACCGGCGTGTTTATCCTGCCACAAATGACAATCGTGACCGCAGGGCAAGGCGCATTAATTGCCTGGCTAGTATTAACGCTGGCGATTATTCCGGTGACGCTGGTATTTGGACGTTTAGCCAGTGTGCTACCCCATGCCGCAGGGCCGGCCTATTTTGTAGAGCAAGCGTTTGGTCGTACTGCTGGACGAACGATTGGCTTGATGTTTTTACTGGTGGTGCCCATCGGTGCACCGGCCGCTATTCTAATGACCTTTCAATTCGTTAATGCGCTAGTGCCGATAAATGGTTGGGCGCAAGTTGGCACTGAGTTGTTATTGCTAGGAGTGCTACTGTTACTTAATTTACGTGGCATTCAAGTTTCTGCAAAATTGCAGTTTGGGTTAACGTTAGCAATTGTCTCGGTCGTGGCCGCGCTATTTGGCGGTGTTGGCTTGAGTTTATCGGAGCTTGAATCGTTTACCCATCAAGATGCACCGAATGCGAGCCTGATCATGGCCGCGGTTGGTATTGCATTCTGGAGTTTTTTGGGTATCGAAGCGATGACACATCTTGCTAATGACTTTCGTCAGCCGAAGCAAGATATGATCCCTGCAATGCTCATCGGCACCGTGCTGGTTGGCGTGGTTTATTTAGCCTGTACTTTATTACTCTTGGTCGTGCCAAGCGATACACCTGTGGCGATGGTCGGCGTGTTCGACAGTTTACTGGGCGGCTATGGCGCACAGGTGATTGGCATATTGGGGATCGTGAGTGGTTTGGCTACCGTCAATGTTTATACCGCGAGTGTCTCTAGATTAATCTGGAGCTTTAGCCGAGATGGCGTATTGCCAAAATACTTTAGCCAATTGAATCAGCATCATTCACCTGCTCGCGCTGCAATAGCGGTGCTGATTGCGATGGCATTAGTCATTATAGTGACCTACGCGACAGGTCAGCAGTTAGAAGATCTTATTGCGTGGAGCAATGGGGTGTTTGTGATTATCTATTTGGCCACTATGTTTGCTGCGGCTAAATTACTGAGCAAGCGTTACTTGCCATTGGTGATACTGAGCTGTGCATTATGCGCTGTTATTGGTTTTGCTTTAGGTTGGAATATGACCTACGCGATATTATTAATGCTGGTTCTGTTTCCCATGTTGTGGGCGCAGAAAACCCACCTTAATCGAAAGCAATTCGCGTTGTAGCAGCGGCAATAGCCGCTTACTCAAGGTTTTTGTTGTGTTTCAATCGCGATATTGCGCATCTGAATGAGTTCGCTATGCCTAAGGTGTAGCAATTCAGAGGTGCGGCGGATCATCTGGTCTTCATATTGACACAGGTGCCCGTCAACATAGGCTAAGCGCCACATTGCGAGGATCAAATGCTGTTTTTGCTCGATATCGAAGTTGTCATTAATTGCTTGAGTAAACTCATAAAGTGAGGTTGAATTTTGTTGTGACACGGTCGCATTGGCGATTAATGCACTGACATCCTCTATTGATAAACCCAAAGTGGTGGTGAGAAGCTCAGGTAATATCTTGGCTTCTTCATCTGACATGTTCTCATCGGCCATGACGACTTCTAATAGCAAGCTGGCAGCGGCAAGGTTAAGGTGCTGCGCCTGCTCTTCAGCAGAAAGCGTGTGGTGTTGAGCTTCAAAAAACTGTTTTAGCTTGGCAAGCATGCAAGATCCTCAAAGGTGATTATAAAAATTAGAGCATTAAATCGCATGAGAGTTCCATCTTGACTTAGCTGAATGCTTCAACAATAGCCAAGATGGATAAATCCTTGGTTTACAATATAGCGCCAAGTCCTTTCATTAATAGGTCAGAGGTGCCAGAGGTGCCATTCGTGTCGAGGTAACCCTTTACGATATCAATCATAGGTGCGGCTAAGTCTTTAGAAATGCCTAGCTTTTCAAAAGCGTCGTATACCATAGCACCGCCCTGCAGTGAATCACCTAATCCACCCGCTTTAGATAATAAGCCTGACATACCTGAATCGTTGTCGAGCTCAGGCACTGCACCTAGCAAACCATCGATACCGGGGATAGAGTCCGAAATTGAGCTGAAATCACTACTGCCCAGTGAAGACTGTGCGAGTGATAACAAACTGCCTAAACCGCCCTCAGCTTGACCTTGGCTTAAGCCTAATTGCGACATAACATTACCGACTAAATCATCAGACTGCGAAGGGGTTGAAATCGCTTTGGTTGCTTCTGCTAATGGGTCGAATCCGTGGGCGTTAATCTGAGTTGAGAATATGCTGAGAAGCGTCAGAATACTTGCAGTCAATAATTTCATAAGGGCCATCCTTTTAAGGTAATTCTGTTGTGTTATTTAACGAGTTTAACGGTTTTAACAAACAGTTTGCAGTTTTTTTACTTTTAACAAATAGCTAATACGTGATTTCAACTGTGCATTAATTACCAAACTTGGGTATCCTTAGCCCTAATTCGTGTTACTCGATTTCATTTTTTGGAAAACTCTATGTCATTATCAGCAATCTTGACTCAAGCATTTAACTTTTTTCGTAATAATATTAGCCAATTAGCGGCTTTGACTGTTCCTGTGTTGTTTATCCAAGTGGGTATTCAACTGTGGTTGAGTTTAGAGATAAACGCTGCTGATCTTGAAAACCCTCAGTTTGGCACCAGTCATATGGTCGCTATGATGGTGTTGTTGCTGGTATTTTCATTTTTAATTGCAGCATTAACGCTGTTTTTAGAGATCCGTTCACAGGGACACAGTCCTAGTAACGGCATGATATTAAAAACCAGTTTGAACTTTGTTCCTGCGCTATTGTTGGCTGGCGTCTTTTCGGGTCTAGCGGTACTGGCGCCTTTCTTCGTGCTACTCGCGATCAACCCTATGCTGGGAATAATTGGTTTGGTGATTAGTGTTTATCTTTTTGCTCGGCTGGCCTTTGTTAACTTCATGGTGGTCGTTGAGCGATTGACACCCATGGAAGCTATTAAGCGTAGCTTTGCATTTAGTGGACCGATAACACTGAAAACAATAACGGTATTATTACTGTATATTCCGGTCTCTTTGGTGGGCAGTGTGCTGGCTATGGCGACACAACTTGGCGGTCTACCGTTACAGTTAGTGGGTGAAGTTATTGTGGCATTTTTTGGCTTATTCGTTAACGTGGTTCTATTTCGTTTATATATGGTGTCACGTGAACAGCCAGATACAGCCGGTAATCTAGAGCCATAACCCTCAGTATTGAACATCGGCAATGATGGCGAGTGTTTTAGATGACATACGCCATTGTTCTAGCTAATTCAACGTAACGCATGTGGTAAACGGCGTGGGAGCATATCTTGTTAAACGATATTGAATTCGTTAATCAGTTTTCAGTCGAGCTGGGACAGGATTATCGCAAGGCTAAAAGCTTTGTAACTGATGTGCCAACGCAAGCTTTGCTTCATGTAAGAAGCTTTAGCCATAAGCTAACCAGCTTACTGGCTGAAGAGTATGCTATCGATTTCGATAGCCCCAACCTTTACGATCGCATTGAGCTGCTAAACCAACGCAGACTTATCGATGTTAAAACCACCCGAGCTCTGCATAAACTGCGTGCCGATGGTAATCGTGGTGCCCATCCTGAAAAGTATCACCTTACTCCTGAGCAATTGCAGGAGTTAAGTCAGCGCGCAATAAAAAATCTACTCTTGCTGGTGGATTCACTGTTCAGTCAGGTGACGAATACGAGCAAGCCAGAATATTACTTTGAAGAGTTTGATGCCTTAGCGGGTAGAGACTTGTGCTATCGCGCGGTGATGGAGCGAGACGCGGAATCGCAATATCTAGTCGGTATGTCGCTTAAGACGCGAGCGTTAATGCAAAGAGAGCAGGAATTAGCATTACAGGAAAGCCGTGATGACAAGGTTGAAGATCGCTCTACTGCATCGTTTAAGCAAGCCAGCTATTGGTTTGCGCAGGCCGCCAATGATGATGTGAATGCCTTATATGAACATGGCGTATCATTAGTCCATGGTTACAGCGGTGAATTTGATGTTGTAGGGGGTGAGCAGGCCATTGCTTCAGCGGCAGCTGGAGGCGTCGCTAATGCCATGGCGTTGTTAGGTTACTTCTATTTAGTCGGTAGTCAGCATTTTGAAGCCGATGTGCAGCTTGCTGAGCGTTACTTGAGTCAAGCGGCAAAGCTCGAGCAATCAGAAGCAATGGCAAATCTGGGTGTACTTTATTATCAGCAATCTGATCTGAAAACGGCTTATAAATATATCAGTCGCGCGGCAAAAGTAGGTTTCCCGCATGCACAATACCATCTGGCGCTGATGTTAGCCCGCGGTGAAGGCTGTGATGCTGATGCGGTACAAAGCGAACATTGGTTGGCTGAAGCTGCTGAGCAAGGCCAAGTCGATGCTATGTTCTCTAGAGCACAGTCGATGCTGCATGATGACACTGGATTAGGGGATGATTACTCGCAGGCAGAAAGCTATTTACGTGAAGTGATTAAATACGGTCATAGTGTGCCAGCAATGATAGAGCTGAGTATTGCGCTTGCCGATGGTATGTTAGGGCGTATCGATGTTGTGTCTTCAGCCTCTTTATTAAAACTGGCTCGAGAGCACGCTAATGATGATGAACTGGCGGTGATCGAACCTCTATGGGCTTCACTTGAGCAGCAAGTACTCTCTGTGATGGAAATGACCAACTCACCTCAAGAAAAAGAAGCGTTAGCAAAAGCGGCTGAATTACTTAGCTAGAATGCTCAATACAGATACTCTTTTGCTTCAGTCTTAAAATGCAACTAGTGTGATTTCTATTCCCTTTCCTTCAATAAGCAGTGCGGGCTGCATTTATTGTACAGCTCTAGATTGATATCTATACACACGCCGCGTAGTAGATTTTTCTGTCCTAAATTCTTTCCTAAGTAGAAAACAGGGTAAATGATTCCATACTCATATAATTAACATATTCTCAAATTCCAGTTGTATACATTATTCTATATGTGTACATTGACGACAATCAAAATGCTGGAGCGCCCTATGCCTTATTCTGCTGACAATGAAGCTAAATCAATTCTTATCTCTCCCGCTTATTCAAAAGCGAAAAACCAAGAACTGAATAAGTTTGCAGAGCGCTATACTCGATTTGCACTTGCAATCGGACAGCATGACGAACTCTACGTTGATGCGTATTTTGGCCCTAGAGCATGGCAAGAAGACGCTTTTTGGCAGCCATTAACGGAGCTTAGGTTGCAATACGAAGAGGGTTGCCAGGTGCTTGCGGCTGTTGGTGAAAATCATCTTGATATAGAGTTGAGTGGCCGCTATTGCTTCCTCGAAAAGCAATGGCTATCGATTGGCGCGTATTTAGATCTATTGGAGGGGAAGTCCCTTAGCTTTGAGGAAGAAGCTCGTCGGTTGTACGATTCAGCGGTCGTTGAATACTCATTAGCAGAACTTAACAGCATCCATATAGAACTCGATAACTTATTGCCCGGCGAAGGGACATTCGCAAGCCGTTTGGCCGAATTTAAGTTGTCTTATATTGTACCGAAAAATAAAGTCGCTGCAGTATTTAACGCGGCGATTGATAAGGCGCGTGAATTGACTAAAAAGCAGTTCACATTACCTGCGCATGAGCATTGTGAAATTGAGTATGTTAATGACAAAGTGTGGACCGCATATAACTGGTACAAAGGTGATTACCATAGCCTAATTCAACTCAATCAAGATCAACCGTTAACGATTGACCGATATTTGGAGTTAGCGACTCACGAAGGCTATCCTGGTCACCACGTCTTTAATGCCCTGCAAGAGCAGTTGTTGGTCAAAGAAAAAGGCTGGTTGGAATATTCAATCTATCCCTTGTTCAGTCCGATATCTTACCTTGCTGAAGGCAGCGCTAATTATGCTTTGCGTCTATTGATGAGCCAAGATGAGATTGTGTTGTTTGAGCGTGATGTATTAATGCCGTTGGCTGGCCTCGAGGCGGACCTTACTCTGTTTCACAAGGTGTTTGCTTGTATTAAGCGGCTTGGATACTTTGAAAACCATGTCAGTAAATTATTAACGGATAAAAAGATTAATTATAAAGAGGCGACTCGTCTGCTGGTTGATGATGCATTTTATACCCACTCAAGAGCGGAACAACGCACTCGTTTCTTTGACCAAAATCGTTCGTACATTATTAACTATAGTGTTGGGGAAGATGCTGTTGCTGAGTGGGTGGAGAGTGGAACTGCTGATAAAGCGATACACTGGCAGCGATTTGAGGCCTTATTATCAAGACCTCGTAGCGCATCTGCAATGAAAGTTATTCGTTAGGATTATGCTCAAAGATACGGCCTGCTGCCGTTGATTGAGAAGTATTTTCTCGGGAAACGTTTTCTTGAAAAGCATCGTCTTTCTGAAATTTCTGTCCGGCTTGCTGCTTATTAAAACGCGCGAGTTGACGCTTTAGGTAAACGCGACCAAACAAGCTTAATGCCATAAATGTGATTGCGCCGAAAAGCAGTAAAAAAGGCAGCGCGACGAGCGCTAGAGTCATAAAGGCCAAACCGATAATGAATGCTAACCAGCCGCGAGAGCCAGAAAATCGATTTTGCATTGGGTTGCTTTGAAACGAGTTGTAAATCATATTTTCTCCAAAATGTCTTAGTTGTTAGCTTACACTAAAAAGATGAATAACAACTGAATGGGCAAGTTAACGGATTTAATATTGCCGATTATCTAAGCAGAGATCACGTTAATAAAGGTTAATCTTATTCTGTTTTCAAAAAGTGTTTTAAGTCTGGTGAATCGAAAGCGGTTGCAACACTTTGACAAATAACATTTTTTACCCACTGATGCCCTGGGTCATCATCGTTTCTTTGGTGCCAAAGCAATACATAGGCTAGTGGCATGAATTCGAAAGGCAGTGGGAGTTCCGCTAGCGGGTACAATTTCTTTGCATGTTGGGCAAAACTCGCGGGAAGGGTAAATATCAAATCACTATGGGCGCAGATACTCGCAGCGCCATAAAAGTCAGGCACAGTGGTACTGATCCGGCGATGGTGCCCTAGATCTGCCAGATGATAATCTAATGCCCACCAATCATTGCCTTCACAGCGCACCTGTACATGAGACATCTCTAAATAGATATTTAGATCCCAGAGGCCGGTTGCTATCGTAGCCAGCAAGGGGTGATCTTGCCTCACTAAGCAAACTTGCTTATCGGTAAATAGGGTCTGGTGTGCAATGCCATCGGGCAGGCGATCAATTTTAAAAGCGGACTGTGGGTGAAGATCACGCCCTGAAATACCGAAATCTATCTGACCTTGCTGAATCGCTAGGGTCGAGTTTTCCGTCCAAACATAGCTGTCTAATTTAAGATTGGGTGCCTTGGTCAGCAAAGGGCCGATAAAGTAGGGGATCAGTGTTTCATATGCACTCTCAACCATAGAAAATGAAAACTGCCGAGTACTGCTACCGGGCTCAAAACTGGGGGGTAAAGTCAGTTGATATAAGCTCTGTAAGCTTTGAGGCAGCAATTTTCCAAGTTGTACAGCATGGGCGGTAGGCCTTAAGCCATGTGCCGTGCGTAAAAAAAGTGGATCGCCTAAGGTATCTCTCAAACGATTAAGGCTCTTACTCAATGCTGACTGACTTAGATGTAAGCGATTTGCAGCTCGGGTAACACTTTGCTCCTCCAATAGTATTTGTAGAATGACGAGTAGGTTTAAGTCGATACGTGCCAAATTCTCTAATTTCACGAGATATTCCTCAATGGAAATTCATTATGGAAATAATATCATTTCTGTTCATACCATAGTTTGATTAATATAGCCGTGTTTACAATATTTGAGAAAGATAATGCGCCGTAATTTACTCCCTATTTTAATGTCGATGGTTGTACTCAGCCCATTGGCTATCGATATTTACCTTCCTTCTATGCCTGCTATGGCGACTGAATTTGCTGTTTCGGCGAGTCAAATACAGTCGACTTTAGTGTTGTTCCTTTTTGCTATGGGAACGGGACAATTATTAATTGGACCGTTAGCCGATAGATATGGCAGACGACCTGTCGCATTGGGCGGTATTATTCTTTACATCGCCAGCAGTATCCTTGCCGCCGTTTCCGTTGAATTTCACTGGTTGCAGTTTGCGCGTGTATTGCAGGGCTTAGCGGCTTGTTCGACCTCTATTGTGGTCTTTAGTGCGGTACGTGACTGCTTCACTCCAAAAGAGAGCGCGCGTTATTATAGCTATCTTAACGGCATGATCTGCGTTATCCCTGCATTGGCACCAACCTTGGGTGGTTTACTGGCGCTGCAATTTGGTTGGCGCTCGACCTTCGTGTTTATGACGCTCTACGCGATATTAATCCTGATCTTTGTGGGTTATCGCTTACCGGAAACACGCCCTAAAAGTACCGATAGTTCAGGGCCATTATACCGTTGGGCTCGCTATAAACCCGTAGTGATAGAGACACACTTTTTGTTCTATGCATTTGCCTGCATGGCGGGAATGGCCGCGATCTTAAGCTATGTTTCATATGCGCCGGTGTGGTTGATTGACCGATTAGGGGTATCAGAGTTGATGTTTAGTGGATTGTTCGGTTTAAATGCTGCCGTCAACATCGTCGCTTGTTTTGCCGCGCCTTTAGTCATCAAAAAATTAGGTAACCGTCCCACTGTAATTGTCGCACTTTGGTTTATGTTAGCGTCTGCAGCCACCCAAGTATTGGTGCAGGTGGTTGGCCCACAAACGGGCTTAGCAGCAGCGATTAGCTTTATGTTACCAATGATGTTGCTCTGTATTGGCTTTGCTTTATTGCTTGGCCCTGCAACCAGTATGGCGTTATCCGCATTTGGTGAGAGAGCAGGCACTGCGACGGCAATGCTCGGTTTTATTCAGATGAGCGGCGCGTCACTGCTGACTGCGATAGTGCAACAAACGAGTTTGCCTGCACCTTATGCTGTTGCCATTATTATGGGCGGATTGGCGATTATCTTGTTGGTCATGATGGCGATGTCTCGCTTTGATCATTGGCACCAAGAGCAGTATGCTCACTAACAAATTAAGGATTAACCGTTAGCGTACAGCGACGATTAACCGTAAAACACCCTTTGACCTGTATGAATTAACCATTCATGCAGGTTTTTTTTATCCATAAATTGGCTTGGAATTGGTATAAACTAAGCACTATCGAGTTTGTCCCATTATTAGGTTTACACTTTTGTCTCGTCCTAACTGCCCTTCGTGCCACTATCCACTAAAAGCCTGTTTGTGCGCCAGCATAAAAAAAATGCAGGTTAAAACTGAGCTGATCATTTTGCAAGATCCTACTGAAGTGGGTCACGCTAAAAATAGTGTGCGGCTGTTGGAGTTAGTTATTCCTCAGACGCAAGTTGTGGTCGGTGAAACCGCAGAGGACTTTGCTCTGCTACGTGAGCAATTGGCTTTGGCCAATAAACCGATATATTTGGTGTATCCATCAACGGCAAGTCAGTCAGTGGCTGATATCGTCATTGATACGGATGTGATTCTAATCTTGCTCGATGGTACCTGGCGCAAGGCATATAAATTATTGCAATTGAATCCATGGTTACAGGCTTTTCCGGCTTTGCATCTTGATTTAGATTGCGCTTCTAACTACACGATTCGTAAAGCCAGCCGCAGTGATAGCGTGTCAACATTGGAAGCGAGTGCGATGATGCTAAAGGTGATAGAGCCTCAGCAAGATGTGACACCACTAACCGATGCGTTAGCGGCTTTAGTCGAACAGAGGTTAGCGTCAATGCCGGCTGATGTGCGCGCACGATACCAAGAAAATAAATAGAGGTAGGATTTGTGAATTGCATCGTCTCTTACTTAATAAAACCCTATTCAAGTCACGCTAATTCATTAAGAGATAGGGTTTAATAGAGATGTCAGCTAGATTAGTTGAATATAAGAGGCTGCCTCATTCACCGCTTTTGCAGGGAGCGACACTGAATTTATTCAGGTGATTGATGCAGCCATCTTTTAGTCAAATCGTACTTATTTTAAGCTTTTTTGAGCAAGCTTAATGACTCAGATGCAAAAACCTCGGCCGTTGCTGGCCAGCCAAAGTAATAACCTTGGCCATATCCTTTGCCCATCATCAGTAATAGATCTTTTTGGGCTTCGGTTTCGACCCCTTCAGCGATATAGCAAAGATTCAATGTATGAGCCAGTTGCACCATGGCTTTGCATAACTCTTTGCCTTGAGGTTCATGCAGTCGCTGTGCGAAACTGGAATCGATTTTCAAACAATCAATTGGCAAGCTGCCTAATCGACTTAGCGAGAATAGACCGGCGCCAAAATCGTCGATGGCTATGCTGATATTAAGTTGTTTGAGCTCGTTTAATACTGCTGACATCATTGTGGGTTTGCGGATCAAAGCTGACTCTTCAATTTCAATCACCAACTTGTCGGAAGGTAATTGAGTTTGCTGCAGAACCTTGGTTAACATCGACACAAAGTCTGGGTGTTCTAGTTGTGAAGTGGATATATTGACCGTGATTTTCAACTGGTCATTGTACTGCGCATGCCACTTGCTCATTTGTTCGCAAGCTTGCTCTAGAGCCCATAGCCCTACGCTCACCATTGAGTTGGTTTCTTCTAGTAATGGGATAAATTCACGGGCTTCTAATATTTCGCCGTTACTGCGCTTCCATCTTAATAGTGCTTCGACAGCAATCAAATTATTGTTTTCGAGGTCAATAATCTGTTGGTAAACCAAACTGAATTGACCCAGGCTTTGCGCATGCCTTAAATCATTGAGTATAAGCAGTTTCTTCTCTGCTGCTTCTCTGATCGCCGCATTATAGAATCGAATATGATTTGGGCTTTTCTTAGCGGAATACATGGCTGTATCAGCCATGCTGAGTAATTGATTTGCCTCGTCGCTTTGCTGTGGAAATAACGATATGCCGATACTGGTGCTTAAATAAAACTTTTGACCATCGATCTCAAAGGGGACATCAAACAAGGACAGTACCAGATCTGAAAAAGCTTCTATCTCTTGTTTGTTTTTGCACTTTGGCAGCACTAAGGTAAATTCATCGCCCCCTAAGCGGGCTATCTCTGCATCGTCTAGACAACAGGTTTCTAATCTTGCGGCCACAAGTTGTAAGACTTTATCACCCGTGGCATGACCAAAACTGTCATTAATATTCTTAAAACCATTGAGATCCAAAAACATTAAGGCACCAATCATTGTGCTGTGTTGCTTGATATTATTAATGGCTTTATTCAAGATTTTAATAAGGTGGAATCGATTAGGCAGGCCAGTCAGTTTGTCGTACATTGCTTGCTGAGTGAGCTTGGCTTCCAGTCGCTTCTTTTCACTGATATCGCTGAATAAGTTAACAAAATAGACGGTATTGCTAGCATAAATGCGCCTGCAACTTTGCCAGGCAGGAAATTTTGAGCCGTCGGAACGATATTTCCACACCTCTCCTTGCCAGCTACCTTTGCTTTTTAATGGATTTGGAGCAATGCCATCATTAATCATCGCCTCAAGGTTAAGCTCACTGGGTGTTTTACCCAACATGTGCTCAGCGCTATAGCCGCAAATGCGGCACATCGCCTTATTTACCGCAAAAATGTGACTGTCTTCGTCAGTAATATAAACAGCTTCAGCACTGTCTTCTAAGGTGATCGACATTAACTCTTTGGGTAGATTTTCAAAGCCATTACTTGAGTGTGAACGTCGTTTCCCACGTCTATCCATAGGCGTAAATTGGATTAATACCACATTATTATCATCAAGACTAAACGGATAAAGCGTGACTTTTGTTGGGAGTTCAGTGCCTTGCTGACTTAAGTATAACCAGTTAAAGGAAACGATCTTTCCTTTGGCTGCTTCACGCAGCTGTTGTTGGCCATATTCGACACTATTTCTTCCAGAAGATTGGATCCTCGGGGAAAAATCATAGGGTGTGGAATGGATGAAGTTTTGCTCAATGCTTTCGAAATAGCTTAGGGCGACTGGGTTGGCACCAATAAAGCGGTGGTCTTGTACAATCGCCAGAGCAGGTAAAACATCAGCAATTTCAAATTGAATAAGCTGATCGGAAAGAGAAGGGGTGGCAGATTTCAGACGAGAGTATAACTCTGACCACTTTTGCATACTCATTTTTCCCGTTCCTTCATTACATTATTCAAATAGCAGACACTGGCTAAAAGTGAATAAATCTAGCGTTTAGCAACTGCTTTCCATAAGCGTCAAAAATACCTTTATTTGACGCTTTGTACAAACTTGTTGTAACAAAAATTTTATATTTTGTGAGTTTATGGGGCATGAATCTTATTTGTTAAGGAGCTTCTAGCTAAGAACTAACGTTCACACAAAAGCATAGCATTGTTTGAACGTTAGTTACTTGATGCCATCGTCACTATGTCTTTGTCGGTTTTAGGTTTAATTGGCGTGTCCATGAACTTGTGGAGCTTAGACATACGGCACAAATAAAAAGCGATAAATGAGCCAGGCTGTTGTTAGAATGTGAATTATTGACTGACACTGATCAAAGGACTTGTTCGATGATGGTACTTAAACGACCTTATACAGCATGGTTATACGCAATTGTCTTGTGCTGCCTCAGTAGTAATATCATGGCAGCTGATAAGCCTTCACTCGCAGAAAAAGGAGAGTTAGCTAAAGAGCGCTCTTTGACAATAGAACAAGAACAGTTGAAAAAAGCACGCGAAGCGTCCAGTTTACATGCTGAACAAGAGGAAAAACTGTTGTCGAAGGCTGAGCCAAGCGATTGGGAAAGTGAGCAGTATGAAAAAGCACAGCAGCACTTTGAAGGGCGTGAATCTAGAGAAGAGAAGTACTTACGTGAGGCAAAGGAAGCGGCGAGTAAAGAGCATAAAATGGCTAAACCTATTAAGGACTAACTCATTATGTTGAGGTTAGTCTTTTTGTGGCTGTTGCTTATCAGTAGCAATAAATAAGCGCGGTATGAGTGCAAATATGCGATGAAAGTTAAACTGCCCCTTGGTACTTATCATCAAAATAATAGCTAAGACTAACCTGAGTAGTGAGACGTCATTTGAGTTTATGTCCTTTATGCCAACAACCAAGTTTAAGCGCATTTCATCAGGATAACGTTCGGGCGTATCAACGCTGTGACAACTGCTATTTAGTCTCGGTGGCGGCTGCGTTTAGATTGAGTGTGATAGACGAAAGAGCGATTTACGATCAACATCAGAATGATCCTGATGATCAACGCTATCGACAATTTCTTGCTCGAGCCATTAATCCGCTATTTGAGCGAGTAGAGCCTGATGCAGAAGGGTTAGATTTTGGCTGTGGTCCGGGGCCGACCATTAGTGTGATGGCTGCGGAGTTAGGGCTCAAAACTCACAATTATGACCTGTACTACTTTAACGATCTTGAGTTGCTTAGTCGCCAGTATGACTTTGTCACTATGACTGAAGTGATTGAGCATGTGGCAGATGCACTGCCATTGTTGCAAACGTTAGACTCATTGCTTAAGCCTGGCGCCATTTTAGTGGTGATGACTAAGCGTGTTATTAGTGAAGCCGCATTTTCAACATGGCACTATAAGCAAGATTTAACTCACATCAACTTTTACTCAATCGAAACATTTGAGTGGATCGCGGCCAAGTTTAATTGGACGCTTGAAGTGATAGGTGCCGATGTGGTGTTTTTGACAAAAGCCGCTAATAGCTGAGGTTAATCGTTATACTTAACGGCTGAGTGTTTCCCCTTTTTATCCATCATGATTTTAACGGAATAATAAATATGATAAATCGAATGTCACGTGTTATTGGTTACGCAGTATTGGTCTCTGGGCTGCTATTAAGTGGCATTGTGCAGGCAAAGGCGCCTTATTCAATTGCATTTCTCAATAAAACTGAAGCTGCACTGGTGCTGACCCAAAATGATGATTTCATTCAGCGTGTGAGTCAGTTTGATATCGACGCCAGAATGAAGCAGCCCAATGCGCAGTCAAAAAGTGATTACCTTGCTTTTGTCGCGCAGCAGACAATGGATTGGAATGAGCAAGAGCAGTCAGTGCTCACTAAGGCATTTGACAGTATTAGCGCTAAGCTAGTGGATTTAAATATTCATTTACCTGAACCGATTCAGTTTATTAAGACCACAGGATTAGAGGAGGGCGGTGCCGCTTACACTCGTGGGCAAGCGATAATTTTACAGGCTCGCCAAGTGGCTAATGAAGAAGAGCTTCCACGGTTATTAGCGCATGAACTGTTGCATGTTTATTCTCGATTTAACCCCAAAGTTAAACAGCAATTGTATCGCGCGATTGGTTACCACTATATTGGTGATATTGATTTTCCGAGCAAACTTGCACAGCAAAAAATCACTAACCCCGACGCACCGGTCAATGACTTTGCAATACGAGTTAACTATAAAGACCAGCCAGTGTGGGTTGTTCCCATTTTATTTGCTGACGTTGCGCAATATGATCTTGAAAGGGGCGGTGAGTTCTTTGATTATCTAACCTTTGAATTTGTCATTGTTGGCCGGGATACTGAAGCTAGCAAAAGCACTTATGATGCCGCTGCAGTTGAAATAGTTGCAGTGCCTGAGCTAAAGGGCTTCTTTAGCCAAGTGGGTCGTAATACCAATTATATTATTCACCCCGAAGAGATTATTGCCGACAATTTTGCTTTATTGGTTATTGAAGAAACCGAATTGAAATCACCAAAAATCCTGTTCAAAATTGAACAGGTCTTTAAGCAAAACTAACCGCCAGTCATCATAGATTACTGATTTTTAGGGTTCTGTAAATAAGTGGTGCAAGATAACCTTTTGCACCATTTTTTCTGTTTCATCGTGTTCAGTTTCTAAAATTAGCCCATATTGGATCTGTCCTGTTTTACCCTCAAGGTCGACTGGCAACAGATATTGACGACCAAGTTCGAAGCCTTCTATCTCGTCACCCACAAAAGTGCCCCCTAGTGTAAAAACTTCATTTTAGCGGCGCTGATCATTACCTTTTATTAACCAATGTTACGATTGATTTACCGAGCGTTACAAATAATAAGCTGGCTTAATTTGATTTTCTCGACGATTTGCTTTGTTATGTCAGCTGAATAATACCAATCAGATTAAGTAAGTGGTCTATTTATTAATGTTAATCAATGGGTTTATACCAGACGTGAATGGCGATAACGAGTGCCTTAATTATAGCGTTCACCACAGGGTATAAGTGCATTCTAGCCATTAACAGTGACCAGATAATAAATGCGATTGATATCAGTCAATATCGGTAATTAAAACTGATATTTATAGTCATTTAGTTGCTTGCGACGATGACGTAAGTGCTTAAACAAGGAGCGAATAATGAAGCGCTATACAAAGGCATTGTTAGTGTCTGTGGGTATGCTATTGACAGCACCTGCAGCTCAGGCAACAGAAGCCAAAGATATTCAAAGTTTCACGCTGGATAACGGCATGAAAATAATGGTGTTGGAAGACAGTTCAATCCCTAACGCCAACATGTACCTTTTTTGGAAGGTCGGATCTCGAAACGAGGTACCGGGCATTACCGGTATATCGCATTTCTTTGAGCATATGATGTTCAATGGCGCGAAAAAGTACGGCCCGAAAATGTTTGACCGCACCATGGAGGCGGCAGGTGGAGCAAACAATGCGGATACCACCGAGAATCTAACGGTGTATACCGATTGGTTCCCCGCCACTGCGATTGAAACCATTTTTGAGTTGGAAGCAGATCGTATCGAGAACCTCGATATTAGTGCCGACATGGTTGAAAGCGAGCGAGGCGTTGTTGCCTCAGAGCGATTAACCGGGCTCGAAAACTCTAATTGGCGTAACTTGCAAGAGGAGCTTAAAGGCGCTGCCTTTAGAGCGCATCCATATAGTTGGTCGGTGATTGGTCATGAGTCCGATATTGCCGCTTGGACTTTAGATGATTTAGTTCAATACCATAAAACATACTATGCACCGAATAACGCAGTCGTGGTTATTGCGGGTGATGTGAAATTGGCTGACGTTAAACGTCTTGCGGATCAATACTTAGCGCCTATTCCTGCACAAGCCCCGCCAAGAGAAGTTAAAACGGTGGAACCGCTGCAAAAGGGTGAACGTCGCGTCTATGTTCAAAAAGCTTCGGTGAGTACACCCAATGTGATGTTGGGCTATCACGTGCCTTCGACTTCAAATGCTGATTATTACGCACTGGATCTGTTGTCTTCTATTTTAACGACCGGTAATAGCTCACGCATGTATCAAGGCTTGGTCGATAAGCAAGTCGCGATTGAAGTTGAAACCTACATGCCAATGTCTTTCGATGCCAACCTATTTTATGTGATGGGCGTCGCCAATCCTGGCGTGACAGCAACTGAACTTGAAAAAGGCATGATTGCTGAGATCAATCGCGTTGCGCGTGAAGGTGTGACTGAAAATGAGCTTGAGAAGGTTAAAAACATTAAGTTAATGGGCTTTTATCAAGCGATGGAAACCATCAATGGTAAGGCTAATACAATAGGGACGTATGAACTGTTTTTTGGTAGCTACGATAAGCTGTTCAATGCACCGCAAGCCTATAACAAGGTAACGCCTGCTGATATTCAGCGTGTGGCGCAAACTTACCTTAAACGTTCGAATAGAACCGTTGCTGTGCTGGCTGCTATTGAGGAGACTGACGAATGAAAACACTAACGACAGCACGAGCACGTACTTTGGTATGGTTGCCCAATGTGGCGAAAACAAAACAAGTTGTGAGTGCAATGACCATTGCAAGTGTTATGGCACTTACAGGTTGCGCAGCAACAGACATGAAAGCCACCACTGTAGATACTGGCAGTTTTAGTATGCCTGCCTATCAGCAAATGACGCTTGATAATGGTCTGACTATCTATCTTATGCCGCAAACTGAAGTGCCGTTAATCACTGTGAATGCGACTATCCGTGCTGGTGCGGTCAACGACACTACATCGGGCGTCGCGCAGGTTACTGCAGCGAGTTTGATGTTGGGCGCTGCGGGTAAAACGAAGCTAGAAATAGAACAAGAGATCGACTTCTTAGGCGCTAGCCTCTCAAGTGGAGCGGGTAAAGAGGGCAGCTATCTCAGTGCTGACTTTATGGCAAAAGATGCCGATATCATGCTGCCTTTGATCCAAAGTATCCTGTTATCACCAGATTTTGACGCGACAGAGTTTGATAAGCTGCGTCAAAGAGATATCGCCGGATTAGGGCAATCTAAAGAGAGTCCTCGCGCTGTAATCAGCCGTTATTACGACAAATTAATTTTTGCTGACCACCCTTATGGTAATGCCACGTCAGGTAACAGTCGTTCGCTAGCAGAGCTTAATGTGTCACAGTTGCGTGCTTTTCATAAGAGTTACTACCAGCCATCAAATACCGCCATTAGCGTCGTGGGGGATTTTGATGCAACGGCAATGAAAGCTAAATTGCAGCAGTTATTCGCTAAGTGGCAGGATACTGAGACAGTCACTCGTTTAAACCTAAAGCAGGGCTTGCCACAGCTTGATTCAAGCAATGTGTTGTTAGTCGATAAAGGCGATGCTGTTGAAACGACTTTCTTGATGGGCGGCATGGGTATAAGCCGTGACAATCCTGATTTTGTTGGGTTAACCGTAGTCAATACCATATTAGGTGGCCGTTTTACTTCATGGCTAAATGATGAATTAAGGGTCAATGCAGGGTTAACCTATGGCGCTCGTTCGGGCTTTAGCGCTTATTCTGCGGCGGGGACCTTTAGAATTAGCACCTTCACTAAGACGGGGACGACTAAAGAAACCATCGATTTGGCTTTGAAAACCTATAACCGCTTATGGGAGCAAGGTATTGACCAAGCCACGTTAGATTCGGCTAAGGCTTACGTTAAAGGGCAATTTCCGCCTAAGTATGAGACCAGTGGCCAGTTAGCTGGGCTAATGTCGGATATGTATCTTTATGGTTTCGATGATACGTTTATCAATGAATTTCAGGCAAAGGTCGATGGCTTAACGTTGCAAGAGTCAAAACGTTTAATCGATACTTACTTCCCTAAAGATAACTTACAGTTTGTTATTATTGGCAATGCCGCCAAGATAGCGCCTATTGCTAAGCAATACGGCACGGTAAAGCAGGTTGATATTAAAGATGTTGGTTTTGGTGGTTAACCGATAATCAGACACTCATTATTTTGAGTTTAGATTAGGTTACCAATAAGAAAAGCCGCGATGAATGTCGCGGCTTTTTTACGCTTAATTTTTGATTAAAACATAATTAGTCTGTCGCTAAGATCTTATCGACAATCGCTTTATTGGCTGCGGGGAACTCAAATGAGGCTAAATCTTTCTTAGCGACCCACTGCACCTCTTGGCCTTCTACGCCATTGGCAATCCCAGAAAAATCGGTCACCCAATGAATATCAAGCATGACTTTTTTATCACCGTAATCATGATGGATCTCCATCATAGGCGTAGTGCTTGATACACTGAGGTCGACCTCCTCTTTAAGCTCTCTTATGAGCGCTTGAGAAGTGGTTTCACCAGACTCTACCTTACCGCCTGGAAACTCCCATTTTCCGCCTTGATGTAGGTGTGCGTGACGTTTAGCCAACAAAATTTGCTTGGCGTTGTTTTCAATCACCCCTACCGCGACGTGAATTTGTTTACTCATTGCTTATTGTCATCGTCGTTGAGAAAGAAGTCCGCATCATCGTAGCCGAGCTGATCGAGCATCTCGGGATCAAATTCAGGCTTAACAGGGATCGCGTGCTTCTCTGACGCCCAATCTCCGAGATCAATCAGCTTGCAGCGGTCACTGCAGAAAGGCTTAAATTTAGCATTGTTGTCCCAAGTGACTTCTGCTTGGCAGGTCGGGCATTTTACAGTAAGAGGCATAATTTAATTAGCTAGTGCTTCAAAAATGAGGGTGCCACGATTTTATCGCTTTTAAGGACAGGTTGCCATCTGAAACTGAAAGGATTGATCTGAGTGCTTTTGTTTATCAAATTGCACAAAATGGATTGCATAACGGTTTTTATGACCGCTAATGGTAGGGTAGCAGCCTTGTTCGGCAGCGAGCTTAACTCTGATCAGCGATAACGCCTGGTCGCTGTTGCCTTGATAAAACCCAGCCACCGCTTGATGCTCAGTATACTCGGTTGATTGTCGTGTTAAGTCGAGTAGCAACTTAATCGGTGATAGAAGGCAAGCAAACTGGCTCATCCATTCTTGATACTCAGCCTGACGAGTTTCCCAAGGTTTAGCCAGCCAAAAATGCAGTTGCGGCAGGTCAAAGTTACAGCTTGCACCAGGCATGTTAAAGCGTTGTCTAAGTGCTGAAAGAAAGCGATCCTGCTTTAACTGCATACCGGTGCGCTGCGAAACTTGTAAAATCTCTCGCGCTACACTGAGTTTGTCGATATACGTTTCGACCTCTGCGTTATCAATAGTGGGTAGAGATTGCCATTTAGACAACGCAAAAAGCTGCCTGTCTAAGTCTTTAAGCACTTCACCACGATAATCGCAGCGCTCGGTGAGTTCACATAGTGAGAATAGAGGATAGAAGCAGCGGTGCTGGTGGTCATGATCTAAGTTGGCCTGCAATTGTTCAGCCAAATACTCTAACCGTAAATAGCGGCGTATTTTTTCGTTGAGCGGTTGTTCATAGATCAAATCAGTCATGGCGTTATTTAAGCACTACTTGATAATTTTAAATAAAGTGTGTTTAGTGCATTTACCTTGCACTTTAACGCTGATACCTCTCCATGATTGTCTATGACATCATCAGCTTGTGACAGTTTCTCGGCTCTAGTGGCCTGACTGCCTATTATATTTTTTACTTGTTTAGCAGACACCGCATCTCGCGCAATGGTTCTCTGCTGTTGTAGCTCCGGTGAAATATCCACCAAAAGTGTACGATGCACTAACCTATCTAACCCGTTCTCAAATAGCAAGGGAACAACCATAATTACATAATTTGATTGTGCTTCTTTACATTTTTCCAGCATGGTTTTTCGGATCAACGGGTGCAATAAGCCATTCAACCATAAGCGTTCGTCATTGTGATTAAAGATACGCTCTCTTAGCTTGGAGCGGTCTAAATTACCATCGCTGAGCAAGATACTGTCGCCAAAATGGCTCACAATTGCATTGAGTCCTTCAGAGTCGATACTGACCACTTCTCGCGCTACAATATCGGCATCCACTAAGGTGACGCCAAGGTCCGCAAACAGGTTCGCCACCGTGGTTTTACCGCTGCCGATCCCTCCCGTTAGCCCTACGATATAATCAGCCATTTTAGCTATCTCACTATTGGATTTTGTAGGTTGATAAGGTCCTAGGTACTAGGACGTTCGCCAGCTCACTGCTAGGACGGACTACGTCCTGCTAGGAAATCAACAGAAAACACCCTTTGGTTTTTGATGTTGATTTTATGCCGTCGCTTTTCTCTTTTCTAGTTTTCACCGTAAGCGAAGCGTTCCATAGTGACGAAGTCACGTGCCGTAGGTCGTTCGCCTAAGATTTTACCGTCTTATCTGAAAGCAGAGAAGGTCCTAGGTACTAGGACGTTGCCTGCTCACTGCTAGGACGGACTACGTCCTGCTAGGAAATCAACAGAAAACACCCTTTGGTTTTTGATGTTGATTTTATGCCGTCGCTTTTCTCTTTTCTAGTTTTCGCCGTAAGCGAAGCGTTCCATAGTGACGAAGGCCGTTCGCCTAAGATTTTACCGTCTTTGCTAGAACCTAAAAGCGTTATAACGTCGATATGTACCATTGGGTAATTGACTCTCCCCATATCATTGCAATCCAGCCCGCGACAGCAATGTAAGGCCCGAAGGGGATTGGGGTGCCTTGGTTAAGCTTTTTAAACGCAATCATGGTAATGCCAACAATGGCGCCAACTAATGACGAAAGCAATATCACCAATGGCAATACTTGCCATCCAAACCATGCGCCAAACACCGCTAACAGCTTAAAGTCGCCGTAACCCATACCATCCTTACCTGTGAGCAACTTAAAGCCCCAGAAAACACTCCAGAGGCTCAAATACCCTGCGGCGGCACCAATAATGGCATCTGACATTGGCACAAACGTTCCGCTCAAGTTTAAGATCAGGCCTAGCCATAATAGTGGCAGCGTGATTTGATCTGGCAGCAGCATTTCATCAAGGTCGATACCTGTGAGAACCACAAGTGCAAAGGTCAGTATGCTGGTAAATACAAATTCAGGTGTTGGGCCGAAATGCCAAGCAAGAAAGGCGACTAAACCGCCAGTGAGCAGTTCAACAATCGGATAACGTGCCGATATGGGATTACTGCAAGCCGCGCATTTGCCCCTTAATGACAGCCAGCCGAGTATGGGCAAGTTATGCATTGGCTTAATATTGGTTTTGCACTTTGGGCAAGCAGAGCCCGGCACCACCAAGTTGTACTTTTCTGGAAAAGCATCAATAGGCGCGTTGAGGGCTTTTTCGTTCTGTTCAAATACTGATTTCTTATATTCGGCTAGGTAATGATTACACTCCTGTTGCCAGTCTCGTTTCATCATCACCGGCAATCGATGGATCACCACGTTCAAAAAGCTGCCGATAACGGCGGCAAATACAAAGCTAAGCGCAACAAATAACCAAGGGTGCTGGTTAAAAATGGTAACTAATTCTGTCATTATTTTTTCTTTATGTTGTTATTGATATAAGTTATTTATATCGATTTTTGTGATAACGGTTATTCAAATAAAGCTGTTTAATGTGGCTACCCGCCAACAACATCACCTAATTCGAATATAGGCAGGTACATAGCCACAATCAGCCCACCGACCACAGTACCAATCACCACCATCATGATCGGTTCAATTAAGCTTGATAAGCCATCAACGGCATCATCGACCTGCATCTCATAGATATTGGCGACCTTGTTGAGCATGTTATCTAAGGAACCTGATTCTTCACCAATCATCACCATCTGGATCATCATGTCTGGGAAAAGCCCGGTAGTGCGCATCGCCACGTTCATCTGCATGCCCGACATCACTTCGGTGCGAATATTAAGCACCGCTTTTTTATACACCGCATTACCAGAAGCACCGGCAGCGGACTCTAAACCCTCGATTAACGGCACACCAGCGGCAAACGTTGTCGCTAACGTACGAGCAAATTTGGCCATGGCGCCCTTATGTAAAATTTCGCCAACAATAGGGATTTTCAACACGAGGGCATCGACCTTATCACGAAACAGTTGCGAATTACGGTGAGCGCGCCTAAAGGTCCATAAAGCCGCGACAATCGCAATCACAAACAGATACCAAGAGGCTTGCAGTCCGCGTGACAGGTTGACAACAATTTGGGTGAATGCAGGCAGCTCCGCGCCAAAACCCTGAAATATCGATTCAAACTGTGGTACCACAAATAATAACAAGAGTGCAGTGACGATGACGGCCACGATAACCACTGCTGCTGGGTAGAACATGGCCTTTTTTATTTTCGATTTCAGTGCTTCGGACTTTTCACGGTAGGTGGCGATGCGATCAAATACTGAATCGAGTGATCCTGAGTGCTCACCCGCGGCGACCAAATCAACATACAGATCGTCAAAGTAAAGCCTATGTGGTCTGAGCGAGTCAGACAATGGAATGCCCGATTGCACGTCACTGACAATCGTGGCAAGTAGTTCCCGCACTTTAGGTTTTTCATGACCTTTGCCAAGCAGTTCCAGCGTGGTCACAATCGGTACACCGGCCGCCAACATGGTGGCTATTTGGCGGGTGACCATGGCGATATCCATGGGTTTGATTTTTTTTTCTGATGTAAACAGCGGCGCCGATTTTTTACGTACGGCTTTGGGGATAACGCCTTGAGCTTTTAGTTGGGCGCGAATCTCTGCGCTAGAAACGCCGCGAAGCTCACCACTGGTGCGGCGGCCATCGCGGCTGACACCAGCCCACGTGTAGGTGACTACCTTGGGTTGACTCTTTTGCTTTTTCTTTCTATCTCTAATTTGCTTAGATTGTTTGCTTGCAATAGCCATTGGTGCCCTTGGTGCTCTTTAGTTAGTGTTATTATTGGCTTTGGTCTACTTGTATAAAATTTCAAAAAATAATGCTTAGACAAAAAATCTCAAAAATAAAAAACTTTTAAATGAAAAGCTTAGAAACTGGTGACGCGGTTGATCTCGGCAATACTGGTTACGCCTTGAATCACCTTTAACAGCCCTGAATCGCGCAAATCGCGCATCCCTTGTGATTTAGCTTGTTTGAGAATTTGCAGTGAATTACCGCCTTCCATGATGGTGCGGGCAATTTCATCGGACATTTTCATCACTTCATAAATACCGACGCGGCCTTTATAACCACCAGAGCAAAGCTCGCAGCCGACAGGTTTGTGCGGGGTAATACCCTCAGCTAGCTGTTGCTGGCTAAAGCCAAGCTTAAGCAGCTCATCCTCGGGGATTATCTCCGGTACTTTACAGGCTGGGCATAATCGTCTTGATAGGCGCTGGGCAATAATTAAGTTAACCGAGCTGGCAATGTTATAACCTGCCACGCCCATATTGATTAGACGGGTGAGGGTTTCCGCGGCAGAGTTGGTATGCAGGGTCGATAATACTAGGTGACCGGTTTGCGCTGCCTTAATGGCGATTTCGGCGGTTTCTAGATCTCGAATTTCACCAACCATCACCACATCGGGATCTTGACGTAAAAATGAGCGCAGCGCCGAGGCAAAAGTCAGCCCCGCTTTTAAATTAATATGAACTTGGTTAACGCCTTCGAGGTTTATCTCTACTGGATCTTCGACGGTAGAGATATTACGCTCTTCGGTGTTAAGAATATTCAGACCTGTGTAAAGGGAGACGGTTTTACCGGAACCTGTGGGGCCGGTGACCAGTATCATCCCTTGCGGCTTGCTGAGCATCTCTTCGTACATCAGTCTTTGGTCATCCTCGTAACCGAGTTTTTCAATGCCCAGTTGCGCCGAAGATGAGTCCAAGATGCGCATTACGATCTTTTCGCCCCAAATGGTGGGCAAGGTGCTGACACGAAAATCGATAGACTTAGTGCGCGACATCTTCATCTTGATGCGGCCATCTTGCGGCACTCTTCTCTCGGCAATATCAAGCTTTGACATCACCTTTAAGCGCGCCGATATACGCCCTGACAGGTTGACGGGAGGCTCAGAGACCTCTTTTAAAATGCCATCGATGCGAAAACGGATGCGGTAGCGCTTCTCGTAGGGCTCAAAATGCAAGTCTGATGCACCCTTACGAATGGCATCGGTGAGAATTTTATTGATATAGATAACAATAGGCGCGTCATCTTTGCCATTCCCCGCTTGCTCTTCATCACGCTTATTGGTATCGGTCACTTCAATGCCAGCTAAAGCTTCTTCATCGATACCGTCTAAATCAAGCGCGCTAATATCCTCTTCTAACACCTTTTCAAGAGCTTTATTGAGTTTGTCATCTTCAACTAAAATCGCTTCGGCATGCAGACCTGCACTGAACTGAAAATCTTCCAGCGCTGCAATATTGGTAGGATCGGACGTGGCGATATAGAGTCGATTCCCGCGCTTAAACAGCGGCAAGCATTTATGCTTCTCTATCAGCTTTTTATTAAGAAATTCATCGGGGATGGCGGCAATATCAAACTCATCGAGATCCAGTAGCGGCGTGCCGTACTCTTCGTAGCAAAGCTCAGCGATGGTTTTAGCCGATACCAGTTGTTGCTTGATGATGGTACTCACAAGAGAGCAGTGGTTTTTACGAGACGTGGTTATTGCTGACGCAATTTGCTCTTCACTCAGCAGTTGCTTGCGAATAAACAGGGTTGATAGACCTAAATGAAGACCCGTTGTAGGCATAATAACCCTGAAATTGTGTTAGCAGAAGTATTCACTTTAAAGTATCAGAGCAGAAACTGATACATCCAGCATTCTGCTCTGTCTGAACTTAGTTCGCTATTAAAGCTATATAGTACAGTTTTTGATTGCTACAGCACCAGTGCCTGAGAGTGCGCATGTCCAAGTTATTATGCCTGTTGTTGCTGTGCTAGGTGTTAATGTTGCTTTAATGCCACTAACTGTATATTCAAGCGCACCAGTAGTTCCAGTTGCGCAATGTTCAATAGCGGTTAAAGCGGTAACAGGAGCAGCCGCTGTTCTTGCTTGGCAGCTAATCACGCCTTCAACTGAGAACCTTTCAGCCACTTTAATTTTAGAGCCGCTCAATGTAGAGACTGCACTGGTAGCATTCGCTTTGGCGATGTAATCCTGATAAGCAGGCAATGCGATCGCTGCCAAAATACCGATAATCGCCACAACGATCATCAATTCAATTAGGGTAAAGCCTTTAGCGTTGTTCATTTGTGATTTGTTCATCGCTCTATTCATCAAATTGTTCATGTCTATCTCCATTAGAAAGCTTTAAGACTGCGTGGTTTATGGCAGCGGCTTAGTTTAATAGCGCTTCAACCTTGCTTGATGCTCCTGCGCTAGCGTGTCGCAATATCCAAAGCTATGAGCCACGTGGTATAGGTTTTAAAAAAAGACCTATCTACCGATGTTGACTGATAGCGCGACTTAAGGTGTCAGTGTCTATCTTGTTATTAATTCTTATTACTCTTCATTTCGAACTTTTACTTGCTGACTTTCTTTTAGCTACTACATGAATAAAGCCGCTTTTGGTGACTTCATTTATGTCAGTTTTTCAAGTTGTCCGAAAAGTTAGTCCCAACGTATCTGCGCGATATTTTGGGGCTCTCTTTTGTTGAACCTAAAGCACTAATTCAATCTACTCGGCTGATGCAATATGCTACTTACTTGATGGTGCCTTGAGCATTCTCATTTGTTGATATCGCCAAGAATAACTTAAGCGCTATATAGTAACTTGAGATAAAGCACATTTTACCGTACTCGATAGCAGTCAATAGCAAACAAATAACACGCTGGTGTAGCTGCCAGTTTGTCTATAGGCAAAGTTAGTACAAAGTTAATGTAATTGGAATAGGTAATGACGACAAAGTTGCAATATAACGGATAATTAATCTATAAGTTGCGTTTTTGCTACTAAAAAGTGATAACAGTATATTGGCAGTCGTAGGGTTATTGACGAATTATGACAAAACGTCATTTTTACGACGCATGGAATAGGCTGAGGTAATTTAGAGCGCGCTGAAGCTATGCGGGCTATTTGTGGTTTTAATACTGCAATAGATGTCTTATTTTCGACATCTGACGTTAACCCAGTAAGTGAATATTCTCAGGCTGTTTTTATATAAAATCGCGATCTTTTTGTTTACTTTTTCGCAACATAAAGGGCCGTCAAAGTACATTGCATTAGCCAGTATAAATTGAGCTGCGGGTTATTCAGCCGTAAATAACTGCTGCAATTTATGCTCCCAATACGCCTTGTACCGTCAGTACAATATCCTCTATATGAGGTTATATGCTGTGACTAGTGAGCCTAGGTACCACTCGGCCGAATTTGATATTGGGCCGCTGACGCTATTAGCTGCTGATGCTATTAAAACTGGATCTATGTTTTATCACTTAGCTGAAGTCGGGATGAAAGCACAAATAATAAACAACAAACCATAGAGTGCTTATTATTTAAGCGGTATTGATGCTTGTCTAATTATAGTTACTTTATATCAGCAACCGATTTAGATCGGTTAATAATGGCGCTGAATGGGTCGTTGTTATCCCAAGGTTAGTTTTGTTTAATTATTCATCAGATAACTAGTGATTCGGAGAATAGTCATTAAAAAAATGGTCATTAGAACATTAATTAGTCATCAGAAAATCAGTCCAATACTGTTCTGCTTTGGTCTATTGATTTGTGCTTTTGATTAGGTTGTTTATTGAGCTGTTTAATTGGAAAATGAAATACTGCTTTAACTCAGCTGTTACGCTTAACTGCTTGAGTCTTGCTTGAGTCGAGTGAGGAGTGACATTGCACGTGACGAGATAGGGCTAAGAATAGTTGCTGAGATGAAAGTGAGTGTTAGGGGTAAAGCAAAAAGGTCTCAGCGATGAGTCGCTAGGACCTTCTTTATATTGAGTGCTCAATAAATACCATATCAACACTATATCAACACTATATCAACACTATATCAATGCCATGTCGGTGCTATTTAAGTCTTAAAGATAGATCCAACGCGCGCACGTGTTTGGTGAGGGCCCCGACGGAAATATAGTCGACACCGGTTTTGGCAAAGTCGCTAATGGTATTGAGTGTCACATCGCCAGAGACTTCAAGCTTTACGCCCATGCCTTTGGCTTTGTAATCATTGTTGAGCTCTACCGCTTCTAACATCATGGTGACATCAAAATTATCGAGCATGACGATATCTGACTCTGCGTCTAATGCTTGAGTTAGCTCATTGATACTCTCAACTTCCACTTCGACCGGCTTATTAGCATGTAACGCTCGAGCAGCAGCAATCGCTAAGGCGATACTGCCACAGGCCATGATGTGGTTTTCTTTAATTAAGAACGCATCAAATAGCCCAATACGATGGTTTTTACCGCCACCACAAGTAACTGCATATTTTTGCGCGGTTCTGAGCCCTGGAATCGTTTTGCGTGTATCTAACAGGTGCGTATGCGTCCCCGATAGACGATCGACATAATGCTTGGTTAATGTGGCAACACCAGAAAGCGTTTGAATAAAGTTCATTGCGGTGCGCTCACCGGTCAAAATAGCGCGTGCTGGTCCTTCTAGCTCACATAATAGTTGGTTTGGCACCACTAAATCGCCATCGTCCACATGCCAGTGCAGGGCGACATTACCACCGAGTTGATTAAATACTTGCTCGGCCCATGCTTTACCACAAAAAACACCCTCTTCACGCGTTATTAGCGTGGCTTGGGCTATTTTGTCTGCAGGGATGAGCTGCGCGGTAATATCGGCATCGAAACGTTGTGATAAAGATAGATTGGAGTGGTCATCTTGATGGCCTAAATCTTCGTCTAGTGCGGCTTTGACTGAGAGTCGGATGTCATTTTCAAGCATCTTAGGCTGTCCTTACTGACTAAATGTAGCAATGGAATAAGTGTATTTTATATCTGTAATCTTAACATAAAGCCTTGTGATATAGCCTAGCAATATTGTTTGAATGTTTTAGATGAATACATTTTTTATGCTGCTTATTGGGGACGCTTTTTCATGACGTTATTTTCTGGTGCTAGTTTCATCGCGGTGGTTTAAGCACCGTTTTATACGACCGTTTACCACTGTTTGGTTTGCCGTTTTAGTAAGGCTGAGTCGTTTAGCGGGTCTACAGTCATCAACTTTAACAGCGTGAAAGCGCTAACATTGGGCTGACTAGAGCGGCTATTATTGATGTGGCTAAGCCTAGATGTATTACATTAAAGCTTTGAATTTTAACAACAGCTTAGCTCAATTTATTAACTCAAAAAACAGCCCGAAAGATTGACCGCTACGATTAGGTTAGCTGCTATATTCATAGGGATAAACCTGATAAAGTGTGCATTATCTACGTCGGTTAATCGGGGTGTTTTTGCGTTATTCTCTTATTGATGGTTGGTTTACGCAGGCGCGCTTGTGTTTATCGCCACATTTTAACGCGCGGCCGCTAAATGAGGTCAGCTTATTAGTGGTGCATAATATAAGCTTACCAGCAGGTCATTTTGGTTTGCCTTATATCGACCAGCTTTTTCAAGGCTGTTTAGATGTGAGTGCACAGAGTGGTTTTAATGATTTGAACGGGCTACAAGTGTCGGCGCACTTTTTGATCCGGCGTGACGGCGAGCTAGTGCAATATGTGTCGTGTGATGACAGAGCTTGGCATGCTGGTGTGTCTGAGTATGACGGGCGGACGGGCTGCAATGATTTTGCCATCGGCATTGAGCTTGAAGGCACAGACGATATTGATTATACCGATAAGCAATATGTGTGTTTGGCACAGCTAGCTCGCAGCCTTATTGAGTATTATCCTAATTTAACGCCTGACAGCATTGTCGGGCATTGCGATATTGCACCCGGGCGGAAAACAGACCCCGGTGACAGTTTTGATTGGCAGCGTTTTAAAGGGTTGCTTTAGCACTTTTTATAACTGTTTTAGCAGCGCTTCTAGCACTGCTTTGACGGTAAATGGTCACACTTTTTAGGTTAGGCAATCGAGGGTGGAAAATCTATGGCTTTATTTTCATTATTAATCGCAATTTTTGTTGAACGCATGCGCTTGTTACCAGACGCTTTGCAGTTTGATGTGATCTTGTCTAAATACCATCAAACCCTGTTTGGTGATAAACAAGTTCGCTCAACCTTTATGATGGCACTGGCGCTGCTGTTACCAGCTTTATCAATCAACATCATCTCTTGGTTTATATCCGGAATGTTCTGGGGCGCGATTAGCTTAGTGCTGTGGGTGGCAATTGCAGTGTTATGCTTTAGTCATAACCAGCAAAGACAAGCGTTTAAACGCTATATTCAAGCGGCTTGTCGTGGTGATTCGCAGGCCTGTTTTAACTATGCTGCAGAGCTGGATTCGAGTACGTGTCTCGAGTCCGTCAGTGAGCAAGATCTTGGTGAACGTGTCGGCCAGAGCGTGGCTTGGATAAACTACCGTTATTACGGTGCCATTGCTTTGTATCTTATTCTGCTCGGCCCGGTGGGTTCAGTACTGTATTGTACTGTGCGCTTTTACAGTGAAGAGAATCGTAATCGCGATCTTGAATTACCCTTGGTTGATACGCTGTTATTTATTCTAGATTGGCTTCCAAGTCGCATCTTTGCTTTTGGTTATGTACTCAGTGGTCACTTTAGACTGGCTATTTCATCTTGGATTAGTCTGGCTTTTAACCCTAAAACGGCTGCCAGAGACATTATTACTAAAGTGGCTACCAAAGCAGAAACGCTGCCAGAATCCTCTTCTGCCCCCGTTTGCGTGCAATCGACCATTGCACTTTTACAGCTCAGTAAGCGTAATTTCATACTGCTTATTACCGTATTATCGCTGATGACTATTTTTGGTGTCGTGAGTTAAATACGATAGCAACTCGTAGCCTAAAATGTGCTGGATAAGAGGGCTTGCTATATAACGGTAGCCCTCTTTTTATTCGGGACCCTTATATCATTGCGGATGTTTCCGTGAGGCGTTAATGAACCACGGTTTGACGCGTTGCTCAACAACAATCAGCTAATTGGAACATTGGTCTGACCCCATCTTGAAAAAAATCAGCTATGCTCACACATCGCGCATGAATATGATGCAGATCACTAACTAGACATATAAAGTGTGATTTGATAAAGTGCGCTCAGTTAATGAAATTGGTAAGACCAATTTACAATAGGAGCTGAGGCCATATGGCTTATAGCAAAATAAACCAGCCAAAAATATCTGACGTCATCATGGGTCAGTTGGAACAGATGATCCTGGAAGGCAGTATTCAACCAGGGCAGAAGCTTCCACCTGAACGTGAATTGGCGCTGCAGTTTGAGGTTTCACGCCCCTCTTTGCGTGAAGCGATTCAAAAGCTAGAAGCAAAAGGCTTGTTGATGCGTCGCCAAGGTGGCGGTACCTATGTAAAAGAACAGTTATGGCAAAGTCTTGCCGATCCCATCGTTGAGTTAATGCATTCTGATTCAGAAAGTCAGTACGACTTACTGGAGTTTCGTCATGCCACTGAAGGCATGATGGCTTATTTTGCTGCACTTCGTGGTAACGACGCTGATATGCAAAATATCCAGCGTTGCATATTAGAAGTGGAAACAGCAGAAGAGATAGAAGCGCAAGCAGATTCAATTGTACGTTTTTATCGTGCAGTCGCCGAAGCATCTCATAACGTGGCGATGCTACACCTTGTCTTAAGTTTATCTCCTGTGCTGCATAAAAACGTGGCACAGAACTTAGAGCTTTTAAGCCGACGCGAAGAAGCCTCTACTATGGCGAACGAGCACAGACGAGCTTTGCTCGCTGCTATCGTGCGTCGTGATCCTGAAGCAGCCCGAGAAGCTTCCAATGAACACTTAAGTTACATTGAAGAAGTGATGTTGTCTGTAAGAGAAGAAGATAGCCGGTTGCAGCGTAGTCTGCGCCGCTTAAAAAGTGGTGCTTAGGGACTAAGTCAAACACCACTTTATTCATATAATTCATTATTATTAATGTATATAGGGAAGGACAGCGTCATGTCTGAACATATGCTACACGATTTAGATCCACTAGAAACTCAAGAATGGGTAGATTCACTGCAAGCGGTATTAGAGCAAGAAGGCCCTGAACGTGCGCACTACTTATTAGAAAAGTTGATTGATAAAGCCCGTCGTAATGGTACTCATCTACCTTATAAAGCGACGACCGCTTACTTGAACACGATTCCTTCAGGCCAAGAGCCACATATGCCTGGCAACCAGGAGATGGAGCGCCGTATTCGCGCTATCGTCCGTTGGAATGCGTTGGCGATGGTGCTACGTGGTTCTAAGAAAGATCTGGAGCTGGGTGGTCACATCTCAAGCTTTGCCTCTAGTGCAACCATTTATGACGTTTGTTTTAACCACTTCTTCCGCGGTCCAAATGAAAAAGACGGCGGCGATTTGGTTTATTTCCAAGGCCATATTGCTCCTGGTATCTATTCACGTTCTTTTCTTGAAGGGCGTATCACTGAAGATCAGATGAATAACTTCCGTCAGGAAGTTGATGGTAAAGGTCTGCCTTCGTACCCACACCCTAAGTTAATGCCTGACTACTGGCAGTTCCCTACGGTATCTATGGGTTTAGGTCCTATCCAAGCTATCTATCAAGCACGTTTCCTGCAGTATCTGACTGACCGTGGTATTAAAGATTGCTCTGAGCAAACGGTATATTGCTTCTTAGGTGATGGTGAGTGTGATGAGCCTGAAACATTAGGTGCTATCGGTCTTGCTGCACGTGAAGAGCTCGATAACCTTTGCTTCATCGTTAACTGTAACTTACAGCGCCTTGATGGTCCTGTGCGTGGTAACGGTAAGATAATCCAAGAACTTGAAGGCGAATTCCGCGGCGCAGGCTGGGAAGCGGTTAAAGTGATTTGGGGTCGTTATTGGGATCCACTACTTGCCCGTGATACTAGCGGCAAGTTATTGCAGTTGATGGAAGAAACCGTTGATGGTGAATACCAGAACTGTAAAGCTAAAGGTGGCGCTTATACGCGTAAGCACTTCTTTGGTAAGTACCCAGAGACTGCTGAAATGGTGGCTAACATGTCAGATGATGACATTTGGCGTCTAAACCGTGGTGGCCATGATCCAGTGAAGATTTTTGCTGCGCTTCAGCACGCTAAAAATACTAAAGGCCGTCCAACCGTTATCCTTGCTAAAACCGTTAAAGGTTACGGTATGGGTGATGCTGGTGAAGGCAAAAACATCGCGCATAACGTGAAGAAAATGGGCCTTGATTCCCTTAAATACTTCCGCGATCGTTTCAATATCCCAATTAGTGATGATCAGTTAGAAGATATTCCTTTCTATCATCCAGGTGCCGATTCAGAAGAAGTTCAATATCTTCAAGCGCGCCGCGCAGAATTACATGGTGCTATCCCTTCACGTCGTCAGAAGTTCTCTGGTGAGATTGAAGTGCCATCATTGAAGATCTTTGATTCGGTACTTAAAGGCTCAAACGGCCGTGAAATTTCAAGCACAATGTCATTTGTGCGTATTCTTACTGCACTGCTTAAAGACAAGAAAATTGGTAAGCAAATCGTACCGATTATCCCTGATGAAGCACGTACCTTTGGTATGGAAGGTCTATTCCGCCAGGTAGGTATCTATGCTCACGAAGGGCAAAAGTACATCCCACAAGATTCAGATCAAGTGGCGTACTACCGTGAAGATAAAACCGGTCAAGTACTGCAAGAAGGGATTAACGAGCTAGGTGCTATGTCATCTTGGGTCGCTGCGGCAACGAGTTACTCTGTTAACGACACGCCAATGATCCCGTTCTATATCTACTACTCAATGTTTGGTTTCCAACGTATTGGCGACATGGCTTGGGCTGCAGGTGATATGCGTGCGCGTGGCTTTATGATTGGTGGTACATCGGGTCGTACAACGCTTAACGGCGAAGGTCTACAGCATCAAGATGGTCACAGCCATGTGTTGGCTAACACGATTCCAAGCTGTATCTCTTATGATCCAACCTACGGTTATGAAATTGCGGTTGTGGTTCAAGACGGTATTCGTCGTATGTATGGTGAGCAGCAGGAAGATGTTTTCTACTACTTAACTACAATGAACGAAAACTACGAGCAACCAGCAATGCCTGAAGGCAGCGAGGAAGGTATCGTTAAAGGTATCTACAAGCTAGAAACCCTTCAAGGTAGCGGTAAAGGCGCAGTCCAGTTAATGGGCAGTGGCACCATTCTAGAGCAAGTGCGTAAAGCGGCAATTGCACTGTCTAAAGACTTCGGTATCTCTACTGACGTATACAGTGTTACTAGCTTCAATGAGCTAACACGTGATGGCCAAGCGGCAGAGCGTTACAACATGCTGCATCCAACTGAAACACCAAAAGTGCCTTATATCACAGAAGTGTTATCTAGCGATGCGCCGGCGATTGTAGCCACAGATTACATGAAGATTTACGGTGAGCAGCTACGCGCTTATATCCCAACAGATTACAAAGTGCTGGGTACCGACGGTTTCGGCCGCAGTGACAGCCGCGAGAACCTACGTCATCATTTTGAAGTTGATGCTAAGTTTATCGTTATTGCTTCACTTAAAGCGCTTGTTGATCGTAACGAGCTACCTGTTGATGTGCTTACCAAAGCCATCAAAGAATATGGTATCGATGTTGACAAGATCAACCCACAGTACGCGTAAGAGGGAAACAAAATGGCTGAATTAAAAGAAGTTTTGGTTCCTGATATCGGTGGTGATGACGTTCAGATTATCGAAATCTGTGTTGCTGTAGGCGATACGCTCGCAGCAGAAGAATCAATTATCACGGTTGAAAGCGACAAAGCGACCATGGATATTCCTGCACCTTTTGCTGGCGTATTAAGCGAGCTTAAAGTGGCAGTAGGCGATACCGTATCAGAAGGTACTTTGATTGCGATGATGTCTACCGCAGCAAGTGCAGCACCGGCAGTTGAAGTATCGGCTCCAGCGCCAGTCGCTGCAGCAGTTGCAGCTCCGGCTCCAGCTCCAGCTCCAGCTCCAGTAGCTGCACCTGCTACTCCGGTTGCTGGTGGTACTAAAATTATTGACGTGATGGTTCCTGATATCGGTGATGCAAGCGATGTTGAGATTATTGAAGTCCTAGTGGCTGTTGGTGACAAGATTGATGTTGACACCGGCTTGATTACTTTAGAGACAGATAAAGCGACCATGGAGGTGCCTGCACCTTCAGCGGGTATCGTTAAAGCACTTAAAGTGACCTTGGGTGACAAGGTCTCGATGGGGTCTTTAGTACTGACACTCGAAGTGGGTGATGCCGCTCCGGCAGCATCAGCTCCAGCGGTTGAGGCTCCTGTAGCCACGACTGTTGCCGTTAGCTCTGTGCAAGAGATTGCAGTACCAGATATTGGTGATGCAGCAGATGTCGACGTGATTGAAGTTCTGGTTGCCATTGGCGATGAAGTGACGCTCGATCAAGGTCTAATCACGCTTGAGACAGACAAAGCGACCATGGAAGTGCCTGCACCTGTTGCCGGTAAACTGGTTGGCCTGACGGTTAAAATCGGTGACAAGGTATCTCAAGGTAGCGTGATTGCGACCATTGAAGCGGTTTCTACCGCGCAAGTTGCCGCTGCTCCTGCAGCAAGTGTTCCGGCTCCAGTGGCAGTTGCTCCAGCTCCTGCAGTAAGCAAGCCACCCGTTCCGCATCACCCAAGTGCAGGTAGTCAACCTAAAACAGGTGCTGTACATGCTTCACCTGCAGTGCGCCGTTTAGCACGTGAATTTGGTGCTGACTTAACTCAGGTGACAGGTTCGGGTCGTAAAGGTCGTATTCTGAAAGAAGACGTTCAAGCGTTCATCAAGTATGAGCTCAGTCGTCCTAAAGCATCGGCCGCTACTGCTGTAGCGGGTGGCGCTGGCGGATTAAACGTGATTGCTGCACCTAAAGTTGATTTCGCTAAGTTTGGCGAAGTTGAAGAAGTGCCGTTAAGTCGTATTCAGAAAATATCTGGTCCTAATTTGCATCGTAACTGGGTGACTATTCCCCATGTGACGCAGTTTGATGAAGCCGATATCACTGAAATGGAAGCATTCCGTAAAGATCAAAACGCGATTGCTGCGAAGAAGAAAGCGGATTATAAGATCACGCCTTTAGTCTTCATGATGAAAGCGGTTGCTAAAGCGCTAGCTGAGTTCCCAGTATTTAACTCAAGCTTAAGTGCTGATGGCGAGTCGTTGATCAAGAAGAAGTACTTCCATATTGGTGTTGCGGTTGATACGCCGAACGGTCTTATGGTGCCAGTGGTGCGTGATGTCGATAAGAAAGGTATTATTGAACTTTCACGTGAGCTGATGGACATCTCACTCCGTGCGCGTGACGGCAAGCTTAAGTCTGCTGATATGCAAGGTAGCTGTTTCACTATTTCAAGCCTTGGTGGCATTGGTGGTACGGCATTTACGCCTATCGTTAACTACCCTGACGTGGCCATTTTAGGTGTGTCTAAATCTGAAATAAAGCCGAAATGGAACGGTAAAGACTTCGAACCTAAGTTAATGTTGCCGTTGTCATTATCTTACGATCACCGAGTTATTGATGGCGCGATGGCGGCACGATTCAGCGTCATGCTTTCAACCGTCCTCAGTGATATTCGCACGCTTATTTTGTAAAGTTGAAGGCTGCTCATGATGAGCAGCCTTTTTTCTATTACGACTAGGATTGTGATCAGTATCAAACAAAGGTTAAAATGCGGTCACCTACAAAGGGTCTGTTGATCTTTCATGGTTGTTTTTGCCACAGATTATTGGCTATTTTGGCAAGGCGAAGACTATGCGGTTTAGTCATTCTCCACAAATTGGCTGTAACGCAGTAAAAATAGCCAAGAAGCGCGGCCCTTCGGGTTCGTTTCAATGCCTTTATTACAGCGTTGTAAGCTTTTCGCTTAGCGAGCTAAGCGTCATCGCTAAAGCCTTGTACTAAAAGCATTGAATTCGAACAAAAACTAAGCTCGAAAGGTAAACAGACCCTAATTTGGCCACACTTTATCGTTGAGACGGTGCTCCCGCCAACGAAATAAAAAGAATAGAGGAAAACATGAGTAACGAAATCAAAACTCAGGTAGTTGTACTAGGCGCAGGCCCTGCGGGCTATTCATCGGCATTCCGTGCTGCGGATCTCGGCCTAGATACTGTCATCGTTGAACGCTTCAGCACATTGGGTGGCGTTTGTTTAAACGTTGGTTGTATCCCATCTAAAGCACTGCTTCATGTTTCTAAAGTGATTGAAGAAGCAAAAGCTGTTGCTGATCACGGTGTCGTTTTTGGTGAGCCAAAGATTGATCTTGATAAGCTTCGTGGCTTTAAAGATAAAGTTATTGGTCAGCTTACTGGCGGATTAGGCGGAATGTCTAAAATGCGTAAAGTTGATGTTGTTAATGGTCTAGGTAAGTTCACTGGCCCAAATACAATGGAAGTGACTGCGGAAGATGGCACGGTTACAGTGGTTAACTTTGACAATGCGATTATTGCAGCGGGTTCGCGTCCGATTAAACTGCCTTTCATTCCCCATGAAGATCCACGGATCTGGGATTCAACTGACGCGCTTGAGCTTAAAGAAGTTCCTGCTAAGCTGCTAGTTATGGGCGGCGGTATCATCGGTCTAGAAATGGGGACCGTTTACTCATCTCTAGGAAGCGAAATCGACGTAGTTGAAATGTTCGATCAAGTTATTCCTGCTGCAGATAAAGACGTTGTACGCGTATTCACTAAGCAAATTAAGAAGAAGTTTAACTTAATCTTGCAAACTAAAGTGACTGCAGTTGAAGCAAAAGAAGACGGTATCTACGTTACAATGGAAGGCAAGAAAGCACCTAGCGAACCTGTTCGTTATGATGCAGTACTGGTTGCTATTGGCCGTTCTCCAAACGGTAAAGGGCTAGACGCAGAGAAAGCAGGCGTTAATGTTGATGAGCGTGGTTTCATTAACGTTGATAAGCAGATGCGTACTAACGTCCCTAACATCTTCGCTATTGGTGACATTGTTGGTCAACCAATGTTGGCACACAAAGGTGTGCATGAAGGGCATGTTGCTGCTGAAGTTATTTCAGGTCTTAAGCACTTCTTCGACCCTAAAGTTATCCCTTCTATTGCCTATACAGACCCAGAAGTTGCTTGGGTTGGTCTAACTGAGAAAGAAGCAAAAGAGCAAGGTGTTGCTTATGAAACTGCGACTTTCCCTTGGGCTGCAAGTGGGCGTGCAATCGCATCAGATGCAAGCGAAGGCATGACTAAGTTAATCTTCGACAAAGAGACTCATCGTGTTATCGGTGGTGCTATTGTGGGTGTTAATGGCGGCGAATTACTCGGTGAAATTGGCCTAGCAATTGAAATGGGTTGTGATGCTGAAGACTTAGCATTAACCATTCATGCTCATCCAACATTGCACGAATCTGTTGGTCTTGCTGCAGAAATGTATGAAGGTTCAATTACTGACTTGCCTAACCCTAAGGCAAAAAAGAAAAAGTAAGCTTTTTCTAATGAATAAAGCGCTCTTATGAGCGCTTTTTTAATGCCTGTAACCCAGTAAATTCGGAGTTTTTCCAATCAAAGCGTGATTCTGTGTTACCTAAATGATACATTCAAGTTAATCTAATAAAGCCTAATATCCAAGCCACTTCAAAATACCCGTTTTAAAGCTTCTGTAGGGCCGTTGAATATGGCTGTGATTGAGAGAATGGTTATTTCCTTTTTTGATATCACTAACGCAGTGCAGGAATTTCACGGGAACTCCAGAAGGGTAAGGCATGAAGTCACATTTTTCTGTATTTTTGCTTATATAAGAATAAATATTGAACTCGAATAATGAGTATCAATTTCATGAAACCACCAAGGACGGTGGGAATGTCGTTTATGCAGGAGCAATTAACGACCTTTAACTCTGTCACTTCTCGACTTGCTGAATCCAGTATTTCGAGCTTGTATGGGGAAATACCTGTGAGAATAAGAATTATAAAAACATGGTTTAGCGTTGTCGTATTAGTGCTTATCTGTTCCGTACCGGCGTTCGCCAGTGGCGTTGTTCAGCGTATTTTTACCGCAAGTGATGGGTTGATTAACGGCACAGTATGGGATATTAGTTTTGATGCCCATGGTTTCACTTGGCTGGCGACAGAAGAGGGGCTTTACCGTGTTAGTAGCACCAAAATTAGAAGAATCGATCAGGTTGGTTTAGACTCAAAACTGAGTGATAACTTGATTCATTTAGTCTCTCCTTTAAGCAAACGTCATCTGCTGGTTAGTAGTTTCTACGAAATTTACCTTTACGATATTTACACCAATACTTTTACCGCTTTTGGTAGTAACACTCTTTTTCCTGAATTTGAAGGCTTGGGGATCATCTCTCAAGTTGAAGATGACTATGGCAACAGAATTCTGCTCACCAGAGAAGGCGAATTATTACGCTTTAACTACAGAAGAATGTCGTTAGAGCGGGTTAATTTTTTAAGCAGCAATCAGGATTACCCTTGGCGGGCAATATCAGCTATTTCAGACAATCGATTACTAGTGGCGACAGAAGGACGCATTGAGGTTAGAGATGAGGTTGGCGAACGGGTGGCAGTGTTGCCTTGGTCTGAAAGCGATGGTCGAATCGAGCAGATATTTAGAGATTCAAATAATCGAGTTTGGATCAGCTCCAGCAAGGGCTTCTTTGAGTTAATACAGCAGGATTTATCAATCCGCAAGGTTACGCAGCTACCTTATTATATTACTCATATAGCAGAGGACCAAAAAGGTTTTTTATGGTTGGCAACGCGATCAGGTTTATTAAAATGGTTGCCAGATGCACCGTCAGGCCAGCTTTATGGGAATGAGATAAAGCAAAAGTCGAATATCGATTACATACACGATATTGCGGTTGATGATACTGGCCTTATTTGGATCGGTGGCTCAGGCGATGGGGTTGCTGTATTGGCGGATAACCCCGACTTTTTACTGGAGCAATTTAGTAAGGCTGCACCCTACCAACTGCCAGATGAAGTCATTTGGTCTATCTATGCAGATAAAGAGAACGTGTGGTTTGGCACTGACGCTGGATTATTCCTCATCGATAGGCAAACGAAGCATCCCTATGTTATAACGCCGAAGAATATTGATCTAAACGACAGCATCTATCGCATTGAGCCACTGGATGAACAAAACATTCTGTTATCCAGCACCAACGGACTCTCTATCGTCAATAAAACGACTTTTCATACGCAGACGTTTGGCGATTGGATGGGAGGTTCGGGCACCTTAGAGAGTAAAACTGTTTACAGCACCTATTTTGATACACTCATTCAAGGTCGGATTTGGTTCGCTACCAATAGGGGACTATTTTTTTGGGATCCTGGCTTGGCAGAGCCGCAGTATGTCAACTTGAGTACTGATAGGAGCATCGTTCAACTACAGATAATTAAGCATGTAAACCGAGATAGTGCACAGAGGTTGTGGCTCGGGGGCGATCGGCTACTTGGGTATCTAGATAAACAAAACAATTTTCATGCCGTTACCATACCGCAGGCACTAGGATTGGACACTATTTCGGTTAAGACGATGAAAGAAGTCGAACCGGGTCTTTTTTGGATTGGGTTCAAAGATCATGGCGTTGTTGAATACAACTCGCAAACGGGTGATGCTCGGTCTTTGACTGAAGAGTGGAAGGTAAGCTGTGATAGTGTGTATTTTATTGAAGACGTTGAACAATATCGCATTATAGGTTGCCCACGTTCGATTATCCGATTCGATACTATGACGGATGAGATAATCGTTGTTGCCGCTGAAGATGGGTTCATTAGTGATGAGCTAAACGAAGGGGCGGTGTTTGTCTCTCCCGAAGGGCTATATGTAGGTACGCCAGATGGGGCGATGCTACTCGATGTAACCAAATTTAAGAACCGCATAGTAAAAGATACTATCTTGCTTGAGTCGATGGAAGTCTATTTCGAAGATCGCACCGAGGTTAACTTATTACCGCAAGAGGGTCATCGCATTTTACCTGGTGCACAATTGGTGAGCTTTCAACTGGCGAGAAACAATTACCTCAATGAGAAGCCGTTGCAGCTACAATACCGCTTACGCCGCGCTGAGGATAAAACAGGCGGTAGTTATATCTATCTCGACGGTCAATCGCAGTTAAATATTTCTGGCTTAGATGCGGGTACGCATGTGCTTGAAATTATTAGTGTGCAGAACGAAGTATGGTCAGCCGCTCCATTTTCTTTCTCTTTTGAAGTGGAAATGTACTGGTGGCAAACCCGCTGGTTTAAAGGTTTATTGCTGGTTGTCGTCTTATTGCTCGGGCTAGGCATTATCTTTGTTCGGCAGCGGCAGGTAATGACATTTAGAGGGATGAACTCCGCGCTTACAGAGAGTGAAAATAGATTAAAACAAGCATTAAGAGGCAGCAACTCTGAGTTATGGGAATGGCATCTAGAGACTGATATTTTTAGACTTGAAAATGTGGGCGGTTTATTGAGTAAGCAAGAAACTCAGGTTCATCTTAAGCTTGGCGAATTTCCTATTCATAACGAAGATAAGAGTAATGTGCTTACCGCTTGGAAAGATATGCTCGATGAGCGTACCGATCGCTTCGAAGTCGAGTACCGCTACTTGCGAAGTGATAAGCTTTGGGGTTGGGTGCGAGTATTAGGTAGACCTGTCGAACGTAATGAGTTTAATGGTAAAATTGAGCGTGTTGCAGGTATTTATACCGATATTTCTGAACAGCGCCAGCTAAAGGATGATGTCTATCTGTTGGCTCAAGCATTTGAAAATACATCTGAAGCGGTGCTTATCTACGACAGAGATGAATTAATCCAAGTCACCAATAAAGCAGCGCAAGATATATTAGGTTTCAATGCTAATACGCTCATTGGCCGATCATTTGCTGAGGTACTAAGGGGCAAAGAGTCGGGTACTCATATTGCTGATTTACTGCAACATGGCTTGAGCTGGACGGGGGAATGCACCGTGGCGTGCGCCAATGATCAGCAGTGCGTTGTTTGGCTTAATGTGTCGTCTATTTTAAATGCCACTGGGGAAGCGACGCATTATGTTGTGGTGTTCTCTGATATTACTGATCGTAAGCGCACTGAAGCTGATCTTCGTCGTCTGGCTAATTATGATGTACTCACAGGTTTGCCAAATCGTTCTTTGTTTTCGAGCAAATTATCTCATTCTATTTATCAGGCTGAAAAAGAGGGCGGTAAGCTCGCCTTGCTGTTTTTAGATTTAGATCGCTTTAAGCACGTTAACGATTCTTATGGTCATAGTATGGGCGATGCTTTGCTTGTTGAAGCCTCAAACCGCTTACAAGCGTTTATCACTAATGACAATGTTTTATGTCGTTTTGGCGGTGATGAGTTTGTTATTTTGCTGCGTAGCGATACGGAGCTCGATAGCATTAATCTACTCTGTGAACAGTTATTGGCGAGTATTCAAAAACCGTTTGATCTTTATGGGCGTGAGTTTTATATCTCAACCAGTATTGGTGTCAGCCTGTGGCCAGAAGATGCTAAACAGCCAGAAACACTGATCAAAAATGCCGATTTGGCGATGTATCATGCTAAAGATGAAGGCAAAGGAAACTTTAAATATTATTCCCAAGAGCGTAATGCCGAGGCGCTTTATCATTTAAGGTTGGAGACAGATCTACGTAAAGCCATTGAAAGAGATGAGTTTGAGCTTCACTTCCAACCACAGATAGATATTTTACAAAATGATAAGCTTGTCGGAGTGGAAGCCTTATTGCGGTGGAATCACCCTCAAGATGGCTATGTACGTACCGACATTTTTATCAAAGTCGCCGAAGCATGTGGGCTTATTGTTGATATTGATCGTTGGGTTATGCGTGAGGCTTGTCGCCATGGTGCCCGTTGGGCACAAATTTTAGATGAACCGCTTAAAGTCTCAGTTAATATCTCAGCATTGCATTTTCGCCAGCCCGATTTTATTAATGGTGTCGAGAAGAGCTTGGCAGAAACCGGAATGCCGAATCGTTCACTATCGCTTGAGATCACTGAAGGCGTATTGATGAAAGAGCTTGAAGTTGCTAAACAACACCTAAAAGAGCTTAAGAGTTTAGGGATCGATGTCGCGATCGATGATTTTGGGACCGGTTATTCCTCCTTGGCTTACTTACGTCATTTTGAAGTGAATACCTTGAAAATTGATCGCTCTTTCCTTATTGATATTGCGACTAATAAAGCCGATCAGGCCATTGCTAGCAGTATTATTGAGCTCGCAAGAAACTTAAAATTAGATGTAGTGGCTGAAGGTGTCGAAACTCATGAGCAGTTAGAGCAGGTCTTTAGTCGAGGTTGCTATGTCATACAGGGTTACTACTTTGCCAAACCGATGTCATGTACTGATTTAGATACTTACATGGCGATACGGCCAGAAGTTAATTTGCAGTCTAAGGCGGACCAACTTATGGCTCCTAGTGCCTAAGCCTTGCACAAGTTAATTAAATACCCTACGTTAAAACATCATTAGAAGAGTTGAATAAGTCATTATGAACCATAGAATTTTTATTCTTTGTTTGCTGGTATTTTGTCAGTCATATGCTAGCGCTACAGAACGGCCAAAAATTGGTTTAGTACTCAGTGGTGGCGGTGCAAAAGGTGCCGCGCATATTGGGGTGCTTAAAGTTCTGGAAGAGAACAATATTCCGATTGATTACATCACTGGTACCAGTATCGGTTCCTATGTTGGTGGCATGTATGCATTGGGTTATAGTGCTGCCGAAATAGAAGCTATCATGATGAAGACTGACTGGAATAAGGGCTATTCAGATACCATCCCGCGTGAAGAGCTGAGCTATAAAGATAAAGAGATCCGCGACAAATATAATATTCCGGTCAATGTCGGTTATAGCGATGAACAAGTCAAAATGCCTGCGGGTTTACTGCGCGGTCAGTCGATGTCGCAATTGCTGCGAAGCTCTACCAATTTGGTACATCAGTTTGGTCATTTCGATGATCTTTCAATCCCCTTTAGAGCGGTGGCTACCAACTTAGCGACCAGCCAAGCAGTGGTGTTAAGTGAAGGTAGCCTTGTGGCTGCAATGCAAGCCTCTTCATCGGTTCCGGGTGCACTACAACCTGCGGTTATCAACGGTATGTTATTGGTCGATGGTGGCATCGCCAATAATATGCCAATAGATGTGGTTAAAGCGATGGGCGCAGATATTGTTATTGCGGTCGATATTGGCTCGCCACTTGTCGGTAAAGAAGAGCTAGACAGTGCCATTGCAGTGCTCAATCAGTTATCGACTATGCTCACCAATGCCAGTTCTGAGAGACAAAAAGCGTTATTGTCGGATAAAGATATTCTTATTAGACCTAATATTGGTGAGTTAAGTACCACCGATTTTAGCATCATGCCCATCGCTCTCCCTTTAGGAGAGATAGCGGCAAGAGACCAATTAGATAAGCTAGGCAAATACAGTGTCTCTAAGCAGGAGTTTAGCGAGTATCTTGCTGCAAAGCGCAGCAAGAGCAAGGTATGGCTCGATGAGTTGAACCGGCCACTCATTAAGGTTATCTACGACAACGACTCTAAAGTGAGCGAAAAGTTACTTGCCGATAGCCTCAATTTGGATGTGGGTGATCATGTCACCGTCCAAACGCTTGAGGCGGGCATCGCCCGGATCTATTCGTTGGACAAATTTGAGCGAGTTGATGCCGAGTTTGAAGATACGCCTGATGGAAGAGTGCTAACCGTTTCAACTAAAGCAAAGTCTTGGGGACCGAATTATTTCCAATTAGGTTTTAGTTGGGAAGATGATTTTAGCCTCGATTCAGTCATTTCATTAGATGTGGCGTATACCATGACGGACTTGACTGAAAATGGCGGTGAATGGCGCAATGAGATCTCCTTAGGCTTCGATAAATTTTTAGGTTCTGAGTTTTATCAGCCTTTGTCGAAAGATCAAGATTACTTTAGTCGAGTACGAGTGGAGTACGAACTTAAAGATTGGGGTTTTTTTGAAGATAACAGCCGTGTTCTTCAGCTTAAGCAAGCAGCTTATCTCGCTGAAATTGGTATAGGTTGGAATTATACCCAAAACGGTAAAGTTGAGGTCGGATTATTGGGTGAGTTAGGTAGCTTAGATAATGACCTTTGGCAACTTGGTACGGTCGATTATGATAGTTACGGCGGTTACTTTAAATTTGCCTACGACGATCTCAATAGTATTAACTTCCCGACATCGGGTAATCGCTTTACGCTAAATATGTATCTTAGAAAAGAGGGTTACGATCAAGATATTACCTCAGAGTCCTCTGACGTTTCATTACAAATTGAAGCAGATTGGCGTGGCGCCGTCGGTGTTGGTAACCATGCTTTCGTTGGTATAGCCTCATTTGCGACGGTCGATAAAGATGGCGCCTTCACAGTCAATGTCTCTGAATTAGGCGGCTTCTTAAATCTTTCCGGTTATCATAAAAATGCCCTTTATGGCTCACATAAAGTGTTCGGGGCTTTTGTGTATCAATATGATTTAGGGCGTGATGTATTAGGCATGACAGAGTATCCACTCTATCTAGGAACCAGTATCGAAGCGGGTAACGTCTGGAATCAAAAAGATAATGTGTCATTAGATGATCTTATTTATGCAGGTAGTATTTTCCTTGGTATAGACACTAGCGTTGGGCCTGCAGCACTTGGCTTTGGTGCTTCAGATGACGGTGAGAAAACGATATTCCTGTTTATTGGTAAGAACTGGTAATCAAGAAGTGAGCGGCTTCAGACCGCTTGAAATAACATTAATATAATGTGACAAGAATGGGCTTAATAGTCTAAAACATAGAGAGAAATATGAATTAGACGATTGTTTTTACGAAAAGTAGAAGCAATTTATTAAAGGACTAAATCGGGGATAAATATGAATAAGGTAAGTCAATTAGCATTGTGCGTAGCATTAACGTTAGGTGTTGCAGGATGTGGCAGTAGCGATAAAGACAGTATTACAGAAAGTGCCACTTCAATGGTGGTTTCTGGAGTTGAAAAAGCCAATTTTGACCCAGCTGTGCGTCATCAAGATGATTTCTACTACAGCGTGAATGGCACTTGGTTAGCGAACACACCTATCCCTGCTGATAAATCTAATTACGGTTCATTTTCCGTTCTTTATGAACAAAGCCAAGAAGCACTTAAAAAAATTATTGATGCCGCAGCTGCTAAGCCAAACAAGGCAAAAGGTAGCAGTGAGCAAAAAGTGGGTGATTTTTATGCGAGCTTCATGGATACCGACGCCATTGAGGGGTTAGGGATCTCACCGCTAAAAGATCAGCTGTCAGATATTGCCTTTGCATCAACTCACAACGATATAGCGACTTTAATGGGCAGTTTATTGGTACATGGTTCAACGGTGCCATTCGGTTTTTACGTCAATAACGATGCTAAAAACTCGAGTCAATATGGGGTCTATCTGTATCAATCAGGTCTCACATTGCCAGATAGAGATTACTACCTAAAAGATGATGAGAAATTTACTGCAAATCGTGCAGCATTAATTCAATACGTCGATGACCTGATGACCAAAGCGGGCTATAGCGATCCAAAGCGCGCGAGCGAAAGTGTGGCTAAGATTGAAAAGTTTATCGCCGCAAGTCAATGGAGCCGTGTTGAGTCGCGTGATGCCAATAAAAGTTATAACAAGATGGACCGTCAACAGCTGCAAGATTTAGTTGAAGGTTTTGACTTTGTGCAGTTCTCAGCGGGAGCAGACATCGACAAAGTGACGGACGTGATTGTGCGTCAGCCATCTTACTTTGAAAAGTTTGGCAAAGAGTTTAGTCAATTTAGCGTGTCCGAGTGGCAAGACTATTTAGCTTTTCATCTGGTGGATGATTACGCAGAACTATTGAGTAAAGATTTCGTTGATCTCCATTTTGCTTTCCATGGTAATACCTTAATGGGTATCGAAGAGCAGAAGCCACGCTGGAAGAAGGGTGTTGATGCAGCTGACCAAGTGATTGGTGAGCTGGTGGGCGAAGAGTATGTTAAGCAAAACTTTAAGCCCGAAGCTAAAGCCAAAATGGAAGAGATGATCCAAAACCTGATCAAAGGATTTGAGGTCAGCATCAATGAACTGGAGTGGATGACGCCTGAAACTAAGCTCGCCGCTCAAGAAAAACTGGCGAAGTTTACCTATAAGATCGGCTACCCTGATAAGTGGAAAGATTATACGGCACTCGACATTGAAGCTAACGACTTAGTCGGCAACTATCAACGCTATGCTCAATTTGAGTACAAAGCGATGTTAGCTAAATTGGGTCAACCGATTGATCGTACTGAGTGGCACATGACGCCACAAACGGTGAACGCTTACTATAGTCCTGTGATGAATGAAATAGTGTTCCCTGCCGCAATCCTGCAACCACCATTCTTTAATATGGATGCTGATGATGCGATTAACTATGGTGGCATCGGTGCTGTTATCGGTCATGAGATCAGCCATGGTTTTGATGATCAAGGCGCTAAATATGATGGTGACGGTAACCTTCGCGATTGGTGGTCAGATAAAGACCGTGAAGAGTTCCAAAAGCGTGCCGCGCAGTTGTCAAAGCAGTACGCAGGTTATGAAGCCATGCCGGGTAAGTTCGTTAATGGTGATTTAACCTTAGGCGAAAACATTGGCGACTTAGGCGGTTTAACCGTGGCAGCTCGCTCTTATGCGATGAGTCTTAATGGTAAACCATCGCCGGTAATAGAAGGCTTAACGGGTGAACAACGCTTGTTCATTGGTTGGTCTCAAGTCTGGCGTCGTAACTACCGAGATGAAGAGCTTGGCCGCCGTTTAATGACCGATTCACATTCACCGAGCCATTTCCGCGCGATGGGCACACCACGTAATATCCCTGCTTTCTATGAAGCATTTGATTTGAAAGAGGGCGATAAAATGTTCTTAAGCGAAAGCGATCGCGTTAAGATTTGGTAAGCTAACATTAGATACTGATCTCAATAAGTAAAAAAAGCCCATCTTTCGATGGGCTTTTTAATTCTCGCTGAATTCGCAACTATTTAATGGAATTGGTATGTCGAGCGAGGAACTCAGGTAGTTGCTCTAGACTCGCTAACTGATGATGAGCGATGACCCACTTGGTTAAATCCGCCAATTTGGGCTCAGGGATGGCAATTGTTTGCATATTGGCAGCGCGGGCTGCGACCAGTCCATTAAATGAATCCTCAATCGCTAAGCAATGGATAGGATCAATATTGAGCGCAGCAGCGCAATTTAAATAGACCTCAGGATGCGGCTTACCATAAGTTAAATATTCAGCAGACTTAATGGCTTGAAAGTATGAATTTATTGATAGTTTGTTTAAAACAGCATTAATAATATCGCTAGAAGAGGACGTCGCCAAGCCGATTTTAAGGCCGTGTTCTTGGCAAGTATCAAGCGCGGCGATGACGCCTCGCATAGGTGTACCTTCGACTAAAATATGCATGATAACTTGCTCTACAATGGCTTGGGCTGTTTGTTCGTTGTCATAGTTAGGCCAAGGAAAGCGGGCATACCAAAATGCGACGACGTGATCGATTCTTAGTCCGGTCGTTTCGACAGTATCTTCAATTGAGATGTTTAAACCGAGTTCCGACATCACCTTATGTTCGGCAATTTGCCATACAGGTTCAGAGTCAATTAGCACTCCATCCATGTCGAAAATAACGGCTTTTAACTCAGGTGTGGTCATAAGTCTCCAATTATGTTCATTATAACATTGGTGAATAGTAGTAGTTTATTCTAGTGAATATTCAAATAATACTAAGGTTAATGGCATATTTAACGACATCAATAGTGAGATATAACCAATAATAATGGCAGTTTATTAGTGCTTAACTCTTTGAATAAAATAACGAATAAATTCATTTAACACTATGGTCTAGTTTTCTTTTTGGGATGAACAGCTTAAAGTGTGACCATCTTGCCTCTTGAGCATGATTTATCACTTGTCCAAGTGTGATCTGATTCATACTTTTGCAAAGCTGTAGTATAATACGCCTCGAAATAAGGGTCGAGCCTGCCGAGTCGTCAGTTCCAATGTGAAGACGAGCAGTTTCGTTGTGAGAACGCCAAAAAAGAGGAATATTGCCATGCTAGAAGCATATCGTAAACACGTCGCAGAACGTGCTTCAGAGGGCGTAGTCCCTAAGCCATTAGATGCCCAACAAGTGGCACTACTAGTCGAATTGGTAAAGAATCCACCTGCAGGTGAAGAAGCGTTTCTTCTTGATCTGATTGAAAACCGTATCCCACCAGGTGTTGATGAAGCTGCATATGTAAAAGCAGGCTTTTTAGATGCTGTCGCCAAAGGCGAAGTCTCATCAAGCATTCTGTCATCTGCGCGAGCTGTTGAGCTGCTTGGTACTATGATGGGTGGTTATAACATTGAACCGCTTATTGCTCAGTTAGATAACGATGCGCAAGCACCGCTGGCTGTTAAAGCGTTGTCTCACACGTTATTGATGTTTGATTCTTTCCATGACGTAGTGGAAAAAATGCAGGCGGGTAACGACTACGCTAAACAAGTTGTTCACGCATGGGCTGACGCTAAATGGTTCCTATCGCGTCCTAAGCTTGCCGAAAAGATATCTCTGACCGTCTTTAAAGTGTCAGGCGAGACTAATACCGATGATTTGTCACCTGCACCAGATGCATGGTCACGTCCTGATATTCCTTTGCACGCATTAGCGATGCTAAAGAATGCTCGTGAGGGAATTGTTCCTGATACAGCTGGTACCGTTGGTCCAATTAAAGAGATTGCATCACTTAAAACCAAGGGTTTCCCATTGGTTTATGTCGGTGATGTTGTTGGTACGGGTTCTTCACGTAAATCAGCGACTAACTCAGTGCTTTGGTTCATGGGTGATGATATCCCTAATGTGCCTAACAAGCGTGCGGGTGGTTTCTGTTTAGGTGGCAAGATCGCACCAATCTTCTTCAACACAATGGAAGATGCTGGTGCGTTACCTATTGAGCTAGACGTTAGCAAGATGGAGATGGGTGATGTTATTGATATCTACCCATACCAAGGTGTTGTTAAGCGTCACGATAGCGATGAAATTATCTCTGAATTTTCGCTAAAGACCGAAGTGTTGATGGATGAAGTTCGTGCAGGCGGTCGTATTCCATTGATCATTGGCCGTGGTCTTACTGACCGTGCTCGTGAAACACTCGGCGTTGAAGCTTCTACTGAATTTGTGCGTCCAAAAGATGTGGCAGATACAGGCAAGGGCTTTACCCTTGCCCAGAAGATGGTCGGTAAGGCGTGCGGCGTTAGTGGTATTCGTCCAGGCCAGTACTGTGAACCTAAGATGTCATCTGTTGGTTCACAAGATACTACGGGTCCTATGACGCGTGATGAGCTTAAAGACCTTGCATGTCTTGGTTTTAGTGCTGATTTGACGATGCAGTCTTTCTGCCACACAGCCGCTTATCCAAAGCCTATTGATGTGAACACACATCATACTCTGCCTGATTTCATTATGAATCGTGGCGGTGTTTCTCTGCGTCCTGGTGACGGGGTGATCCACTCATGGTTGAACCGTATGTTGTTGCCAGATACCGTAGGTACGGGTGGTGATTCACATACTCGTTTCCCAATTGGTATCTCATTCCCAGCCGGTTCAGGTCTGGTCGCATTTGCTGCGGCAACAGGTGTAATGCCACTGGATATGCCTGAGTCGATTTTGGTGCGCTTTAAAGGCGAAATGCAACCGGGTATGACGTTACGTGACTTGGTACATTCTATTCCGCTTAAAGCCATTGAGATGGGTCTGTTGACGGTAGAGAAGAAAGGTAAGGTCAACGCCTTCTCTGGTCGTGTATTAGAAATTGAAGGTCTTGAACAACTTAAAGTTGAGCAAGCGTTTGAGCTTTCTGATGCATCCGCTGAGCGTAGTGCTGCGGGTTGTACTATTAAGCTTGATAAAGAGCCAATCATCGAATATCTAACCTCTAACATCGTGATGTTGAAGTGGATGATTGCTGAAGGTTATGGCGATCGTCGTACTATTGAACGTCGTGTCATTGCGATGCAAGAGTGGCTAGCAAACCCTGAATTAATGGAAGCTGACAGCGATGCTGAATACGCAGAAATTATCGAAATTGATTTGAGCGAAATCAAAGAACCTATTCTTTGTGCGCCAAACGATCCAGATGATGCCGTGTTACTTTCATCAGTGGTTGATACTAAGATTGACGAAGTCTTCGTTGGTTCTTGTATGACTAACATCGGTCACTTCCGTGCAACGGGTAAGATGTTGGAGAAGTTTGCTACGACTCTGCCTACACGTTTGTGGATTGCGCCTCCAACTAAGATGGATCGTGATCAACTTACTGAAGAGGGCTATTATGCTATCTTCGGTCGTGTCGGTGCTCGTATTGAGATCCCTGGATGTTCGCTGTGTATGGGTAACCAAGCACGTGTTGCTGAAGGTGCAACGGTAGTTTCTACTTCTACCCGTAACTTCCCCAATCGTCTTGGTACGGGTGCCAATGTATATTTGGCGTCAGCTGAGCTTGCGGCTGTTGCAGCGTTACTCGGTCGTTTACCATCGCCTGATGAGTACCAGACATACGCTAAAGAGTTAGATGCAACTGCAGCTGACACTTACCGTTATCTGAACTTCGATCAAATTGCATCGTACACAGAAAAAGCGGGCGAAGTTATCTTCCAGTCTGCTGTTTAAGATGTAAGTTTGTGTCTAGTACGAAAAAGGCCAGCTAATTAGCTGGCCTTTTTTATGACTCGACATTTATAACTTATAGACAATAAGCACCTTAGGGATATAGGCAGATATTGCTCAGTACCGCAAATTTCAAATACTTAATGACTGATTAAGTGTGCTTAGTGTGCAGCACTTCTAACAGCTTATCTTCAAGCGCAAAACGTGTTTCCATCGCATGCCCAAGTGATGACAAATCTTTATCTAGGTGAAACAGCACTTTTTCGTCGTCGGCTTCGGTGTACTTGTCGTTGAAGTCGAGCGCAGTGTCAGTTGTTTCGCTAATCTGTGGAACCAATTGCTGCGCAATCTCTTGGCTTGAGCTGCCATTCTTCTCGCAAGCCGTGACGACTTGGTTATAAATTTCGAAATGGCCTTCAGAGACGTAGTCCATTAATTGATCGCAAAATGCTTTAACGGAATCAAATGCGGGTAAGGAATTCTCTGAAACTTCATATGGAGGAATACCAGCGATTTGGCAGTAGTTGATCAGTAGCTTACGACGATTGTTTAACCATTGATCTATAAGAGTATTTGAACCACCCCATTTTTGTTCGGCTTTCTCTAACTTTCTTAGCATGATCTTCCCCAGTAAGAATCTATCCCTAACATCTAATGTAGGGACAAGTACTGTGTTGATCAACTACTTTTCGACGATTTAGGCGGAATAACTGAATGGACATACCAGCTAGCAGGTAAGGCTGGGGCGCTAAAAAGAAAAAGCCCAGTGATAGAATTCTATCGCTGGGCGAGTATAGTTTTTGCAGGCTCGATGCGACGAGCTCTTGATTGTTCTTGCTAGCGCAGACTTTTTATACCAAAGCTAAGCACTGGGTGCAACTTTTTTCTGTCACATTGAGAGCTATACAGCGTGCGTTAAGCTCTATTGTGGGCCTATATCGCACTTTTACTTGATATGAGATCTCACATTAACGACTTACAAATAAGGTGGTTAGGCAGATAATAATGTTAACTTCGACCTCGCTGGGGCTATTTGTCGAGTTACGGGTCACATAATTTCACCGATAGAGGTTACTTTATTAACGTAAATGCTAAACTACTGTGCAAGTGGATATCAATATAAGTTTAGGAATCAAGCCAAATGGCAGAATTAAAGAATGATCGTTATTTACGTGCTTTATTAAAACAGCCTGTCGACAGAACACCTGTCTGGATGATGCGTCAAGCTGGTCGTTATCTTCCTGAGTACAAAGCAACCCGCGCTCAAGCCGGTGATTTCATGTCGCTTTGTAAAGACAAAGATTTGGCTTGTGAAGTGACCTTGCAACCACTACGTCGTTATGACCTAGATGCTGCGATTTTATTCTCTGATATTCTGACTATTCCTGATGCGATGGGACTTGGTCTGTATTTTGAAACTGGCGAAGGCCCACGCTTTCAACGTCCAACCGATACTATCGACTCAATCAAAAAGCTTTGCATCCCAGATCCAGAAGACGAGCTTGGTTATGTGATGCGTGCTGTCAGCACCATTCGTCGTGAGCTTAAAGGCGAAGTGCCTTTGATTGGTTTCTCTGGCTCTCCTTGGACACTAGCGACTTACATGGTTGAAGGCGGTTCAAGCAAGACTTTCGAAAAGATCAAGAAAATGGCTTATGAAGAGCCAAAAACATTGCACATGTTGCTTGATAAGCTAGCTGACTCAGTCATCTTGTACCTGAACGCTCAGGTTGCTAACGGTGCTCAGTCACTTATGATCTTTGATTCATGGGGCGGTGCACTTTCTCACCACGCTTACCGTGAATTCTCACTGCGTTATATGCAGAAAATCGTTGATGGCTTAACTCGCCATGCAGACGGTCGTCAAGTGCCAGTGACTCTGTTCACCAAAGGTGGCGGACTATGGCTTGAATCTATGGCTGAAACAGGTTGTGATGCCTTAGGTCTAGATTGGACTGTTGATATCGGTGATGCACGTCGTCGTGTTGGGCATAAAGTTGCTCTTCAAGGAAACATGGACCCATCTGTACTTTACGCCTCTCCTGAGCGTATTCGTCAAGAAGTAGAACAGATTCTATCTTCTTACGGTGAAGGTACTGGCCACGTATTTAACTTGGGCCATGGTATTCACCAACATGTTGATCCTGAGCATGCGGGCGCGTTCATCAACTCAGTTACTGAGTTGTCAGGTAAATACCACAAGTAAGCCACTACTTCAGTAGTTTGGTTTAAAAGGCTCAGTTTACTGGGCCTTTTTTGTGGACGCTATTTGATGATATCTAGAGTATTTTGTGCTTCGATAGGAGTCGGTTTAACACCTAATCGGTTGCTGTTCAATTCTAAAGTCACTGCCTTTTCTGGGCTGACTTTCGATGTCACCGTTTTAAAGCGATAACTGTTGCCTCACAATCGACAGTCGCACCCCAAGTTGTGGCAATGCCGTTTGAGTCGCTGCTGCTTTCCTGTAGTGGCAATAATAGCTAAGTGTCGATATAACCTTGCAGTGATGTGAGCGGGGTCTTTAAGTCGTGCGACAGGTGCAACATAAACTCATGCCGTTATTCTTCTTGTAGGTAAATAGCTTTAATAATTATTATTAAAAAATCAATAATGGTCATTATATTTCTACTTGAGGACTCGTACTTTATAAAATAAAACATGTGTTAATGAATAGTAATGATTAGGAATGAATATCATTTAAATTAATGTATTAAAATGGTAGTCGATGAAATGTTCTGAGCAAGGTTTAAGATGTAATTATTACTGCATCGTAATATACAATTTCTTTGTTTTATTAAGTTTATATGCAATGAGTAAATTAGGGCTAGTGATTTTTATTCTAAACGATTT